>RKSA01000062.1 GCA_007571115.1 Gammaproteobacteria bacterium | reverse complement strand
GTCCTTGGGCGAGGCCGATCCTGCGGCGCTCGGCGAGGACGTCGGCACTGCCGTGAGCATTGCGTCGCTGTTTCAGGGAATGGAACTCGAATTCGCCCTGCATCGGCCCTCGAACGACGAGTTGCTCGTCGAGCTGGTGAGTTGCAACGACACGATCCCCGACGATCTCGTTCTCTGTTCCGCGATCGAGCTGCGCTTTCCCCTGAACGAGGGAGTGCACCACGAAAAAATCTTCTGATCCCCCGAGCGAAGCAATTCGCAGGCCTTTTGCCGCGATTGCGCGTATAATCGCGCCCGCCGGAAAAATCAGGAGAGATGATGGCTATTCAGCGAACCTTGTCTATCATTAAGCCCGACGCGGTTGGCAAGCGGGTGATCGGAGAGATCTATTCGCGCTTCGAAAGCGCCGGATTGCGCATCGTCGCGGCGAAGATGCTGCAGCTCGACGAACGCGCTGCCGGAGGTTTTTACGCCGAACACCGGGGCAGGCCCTTTTATGCCGACTTGATCCGTTTCATGACTTCCGGCCCGGTGATGGTGCAGGTGCTCGAAGGCGAGCAGGCGATCGCTCGCAATCGCGAGCTGATGGGGCCGACCAACCCTGCCGAGGCGCAGCTCGGAACGATACGCGCCGATTTCGCCAAGTCCATCGACGCCAACGCCGTCCATGGCTCCGATTCGCCTGCTTCGGCGCAGCGCGAAGTGGCGTATTTTTTCGCGGCTGCCGAAATCTGCTCCTGAGCGGTCGCGACGACTCGCGAGGTGCTTCGCCAGTGTCGAATTCCGTCAGGCCGAATCTGCTCGGATTGAGCCCGGCAAAGCTCGCTGCGCTGTTTGCCGAAATGAGCGAGCAGCCCTTTCGTGCCAACCAGTTGCGTCGCTGGGTCCATCAGCGTGGCGTGCTCGACTTCGCCGCCATGACCGACATGAGCAAGCCCCTGCGCGAGCGCCTGGCGCGGGAGACGCTGCTCGAACCGCCACAGCTTGCGAGCCGGCACGACTCTGCGGATGGCTGCATCAAGTGGATCATCGGCACAGCCAGCGGCAGCGCCGTGGAAATGGTCTACATTGCCGAAGGCGCTCGCGGTACCCTGTGCGTGTCCTCCCAGGCGGGATGCGCTCTCGATTGCAGTTTTTGCGCGACCGGCAAGCAGGGTTTCGACAGCAATCTGAGCGCCACCGAGATCATCGGCCAGATGTGGCTGGCGCGACGCGAGCTCGATAGCTTCGAAGGTGGCCAGGGCCCTCCGGTCACCAATGTCGTGTTCATGGGAATGGGCGAGCCTTTGCTCAATTTTGCCAACGTCATGGACGCCATCGACCTGTTGCTCGACGATCATGCCTATGGCCTGTCCAAGCGCCGCGTCACGATCAGCACCGCCGGGGTCGTTCCGGGAATTGCGAGGATGGGAGGGCGAACCGACGTGGCGCTGGCGATTTCCCTGCACGCCCCCAACGATTCCCTGCGCGATGAGCTCGTTCCCCTGAACCGCAAGTATCCGATCGCCGTCCTGCTCGACGCGGTGCGTGGCTATTTCGCCGGCCTCGGCGAGAAACGCGAGCCCCTGATCGAATACACCTTGATTCGGGGAGTCAATGACCATCGCCAGCACGCCCGGCAACTCGCCGCGCTGCTGCGCGACTTCCCCTGCAAGATCAACCTCATCCCTTTCAATGAATTCGACGAGGTCGACTATCGGCGGCCGAGCGCGACCTCGGTCAGCAATTTCAGGAACATCCTGCGAGAGCACGGCCATGTCGTGATGGTGCGAGTGACCCGGGCCGATGAAATCGCCGCAGCCTGCGGGCAACTCACCGGTGCCGTTCGCGACCAGACCCGGCGCCGGCAACGGCACTTGCGGCGCGTCGAGGGAGCGATCCCGGCATGTTCGATCTGAGTTCGCGGCCTCAGTCGCAGGTAGCAGCGCTTTGCGCGGCGATGCTGCTTGCCGCTTGCGCGGCTTCGCCGGGCAGTAGCCCGGACGCTGCGATTTCCAATGATGCCGCCTTGCGCGACTATCTCGCCCTGGCCAAGGGGTATTTCCAGATGCAAGACTTCGCCATGGCGCGGCAGCGCCTTGACAAGGCCCGGGCGATCGGCGGCGAGGTCGCCGAAGTGCATCATGTCGCAGCGCTGATCGCCGCCGCCGAGGGCGATTTCCCGGTCGCCGAGCGGCAGTTCCGCAAGGCCTTGCGGCTCGAACCCGGCAATGCCCCGATTCGCAACAATTTTGGCGTGTACCTGTCTGCGCGTGGCGAGCATGAACGCGCCGCAGCACAGTTCCGTGCCGCTGGCGCTGACGCGAACTATGCCGGTCGCGCCTGGGCCTGGGAGAATCTCGGCAGAACGCTGCTGCGGCTCGAGCGCCCCGAGCAGGCGCGGCAGGCCTTCGTTGCGGCCCTCTCGCACCACGAAGAGCTTCCCGTGGCAAGTCTCGAACTATCGCTGCTCGAGAGCCGCGGCGGCGATCTCGCCGCAGCGCAGCGGCGCTACGAACAGTATCGAGCGATCGCCGAGCGGCAAGGTCTGCCACTTGGGCCGAAAGCGCTGCTCGTCGGCGCCGAGCTCGCCTGGCGATCAGGCAATCGCGAAACAATGAAGGAATTTGGCGCAATTCTCGGTACACTACACCCCGAGGCTGCGGAATATCACGCGTACCAGGAACTGATCGATGCAGATTGACGAACACGAAGCAAAGGCCGCTTCCGCTGCGGCGCCTGCCGCGATCGAGGCGGTCGAAACGCTCGGGGAAGCCGGCGCATCGGAGCAGGCGTC
>RKSA01000164.1 GCA_007571115.1 Gammaproteobacteria bacterium | reverse complement strand
ATCGCCGACATCGGCCCCTTGTACGGCACGCGCCCCTCGATTCCCTCGGGAACGAGCTTGTCGACCCCCGGTTCGAGATTCTGGAAATAGCGGTCGCTCGATCCCTGGGAGGAGGACATCGCGCCAAGCGAGCCCATGCCGCGATACGACTTGTAGCTTCTTCCCTGGTACAGCTCGACTTCGCCAGGCGCTTCCTCGGAGCCGGCAAGCAGGGAACCGACCATCACCACGTGGGCGCCGGCGGCAAGCACTTTGGCGATATCTCCCGAATAGCGGATGCCGCCGTCGGAGATGACGCAAATGTCGGTGCCTTGCAATGCCTCGACGACGTTCGCCACCGCAGTGATCTGCGGCACGCCGACTCCGGTGACGATCCGGGTCGTGCAGATCGAGCCTGGACCGATTCCGACCTTGACTGCGTCGGCACCCGCCTCGGCGAGCTCGCGCGCAGCTTCGGCAGTCGCGATATTGCCGCCGATGACGGCAATTTCCGGGAACTGCCGCTTGATCGACTGCACCTGGTTCAACACTCCCTGGGAATGGCCGTGGGCGGTATCGACCACGATCATGTCGACTCCGGCGTCGACCAGCGCCTGGGCGCGCTCGGAATTGCTGCCGCCGACTCCCACCGCAGCCGCAGCGCGGAGCCTGCCGAGCTCGTCCTTGCAGGCGTTGGGAAAGTCTTCGGACTTGCGAATGTCCTTCAAGGTGATGAGGCCGCGCAGCTCGAATTCGCTGTTCACCACCAGCACCTTCTCGATGCGGTGCCGGTGCAGCAAGGTCTTGACCTCTTCAAGCTCGTAGCCTTCGCCAACGGTGACGAGCCTCTCCCTGGGAGTCATGATGTTCGCGACCCTGGCGTCCATATTGGTCTCGAAACGCACGTCGCGGCTCGTGACGATTCCAACGAGGCTGGCACCATCGACAACGGGCATCCCCGAGATATTGTGCTCGCGCATCAACTCAACGAGCTCGCGGACATTCGCCTGGGCGCGAATCGTGATCGGATCGCGAACCACGCCGCTTTCGAACTTCTTCACCAGCCGCACTTCCCGGGCCTGCCGCTCGATTCCCATGTTCTTGTGGATGACTCCGAGCCCGCCTTCCTGGGCCATGGCGATCGCGAGCCGCGAATCGGTCACCGTGTCCATCGCGGCGGAAATCAGCGGGATGTTGAGCGAAATCGTGCGGGTCAGCCTCGTGTCGAGGGCAACCTTCGCTGGCAGTACGGTCGAATGGGCAGGCAGGAGGAGAACGTCGTCGAATGTCAGAGCTTCTTCAACAATGCGCAACATGGGATGGCGATACCTGCAAAGCCGCAATTATACCCGCCGCCCCGCTGCCATGTACAGCGCCCGGGCCGCCGCTTCCGGGAGCTTCGCGGGGCGCATTGCCCTGCTCAGGCGGTTCGGGAGGTTTGGTGGGATTCGAGTTGGCGGGCTAGCCAGAGCAGGATGAGCAGGGCTGGGGTGACCATGATGGCGGTGAGGATGAAGAACAGCGCCCAGTCGCCGCCGAGGGCGTCGACGATGGCGCCACTGCCGGCTGCGAGGGTGGTGCGGCCGAAGTTGGATATCGAGGTCATCAAGGCGAACTGGGTTCCGGTGTATGTGCGGCTGGCGAAGTACGAGATGAAGGAAATCGCGCAGACCGTGGCGAAGGCCGTGGTGAAGTTGTCGATGAGCAAGGTGACGAGGAACAGCCAGGGCGCGGGGCCGACTGCGGCCATGGCGGCGTAGAGCAGATTGCTCGCCGCCATGGCGATGCCGCCGACCAGCATGCCGCGAACGATGCCGAAACGGGTGTTGATGAAGGCGCCGATCAGCGAGAAGACGATGGTGGCGCCGCCGCCAAGGAAATTGCGATACAGGGCGATTTCGTCGTTGCTGAAACCGAGCTCGACATAAAACACCAGCGACATTCTGCCGAGCATCGCCTCGCCGAGGCGAAAACTGAACAGGAACAGCAGGATCCCCACCGCCAGCGGCAGCCCGCAGCGCTGGAAGAACTCGCCGAACGGCTCGATGACGGTTTTGCGCAGCCACTGCAAGGGCGGCCCGGGCTGGCCCTGGACTGCTGCCGCACCGCCCTGTGGCGGCGTCCGCTCTTGCGGCGCGCCGACAGTCTCGGCAGCCACTCGCGCCACGCCGGCCGCCCCGCCCTGTTGCGGTTCGCGCTCTTGCAGCTCCTCCCGGGGAGTCGGCGCAAAAACGACGACCAGCATCAAGGCGAGCAGGAACACAATCAGCAGCCGGTACACCTCGGGCCAACTGAAGCCGAAGAATTCGCCGCCGAGCAGCAGCGCCAGCGTGCCGCCGAGAAAGGTGAAGCCGGTCTGCCAGCCAGCGCCGGCCAATGCCGAGGCGTAGGGAATCTTCTCGTCCATCTCGTCGCGGCTGAACAGTTTCACGCGGTAGGCGTCGATGGCGATGTCCTGGGTTGCCGAAACCGCCGAGATGCCAAGCGCATACAGGCCGACGAGCAACAGGCTGTCGACGGGATTGACGCTGCTGATGAGCCAGGTGAGCAAGACGAGGGCGCCCTGGCAAAACAGGATCCAGGAGCGGTACTGGCCGAATATCCGGTGCAGCAGGGGAATCCGCAACTGGTCGATCAAGGGCGCCCAGATCCAGTTGAAGGCATAGATCGATGCGACCACGCCGATATAGCCGATGGCGCTGCGCGACAGCCCTTCGGCCTGCATCCACAGGGTCAGCACCGAGCCGTGCAGAACCCAGGGGAAGCCGCTGGAAATGCCGACGAGGAAAGCCACCGCAAGGCGGCGGTCGGACAATGGCTCGATGCAACGAAAGACCCAAGGCTGCATGTGCTTCGCCGGGAGCCCGGGGAGCGGGCTTCAGTCGCGGAAATTGACGTATTGCAAGGGCAGCTCGGGCTTGGCTTCCTTGACCAGGGCGATAACGCTTTGCAAGTCGTCGCGCTTCTTGCCGCTGACTCGCACCTGCTCGCCCTGGATCGACGCCTGCACCTTGAGCTTTGCCGTCTTGACCAGCTTGACAAGCTGCCGGGCCAGATCGGCCTCGATTCCCTGCCGCAGCGCGAGATTGATGACGGCCGTGCTGCCCGTGACCTCGATTTCGCCTTCGACGAGGCTGCGCGTATCGACGCCGCGCTTGACGAGCTTGCCGCGCAGGATGTCGAGCATCTGCCTGAGCTGGAACTCGGCCTCGGCCCTGACCTCGATGCGGCTCTTGTCCGGCATTTCGAAACTCGCATCGACTCCCTTGAAATCGAAGCGATTGCCGACCTCGCGGTTGGCCTGGTCGAGGGCATTGCCGACCTCGTGCAAATCGACCTCGGAAACAATATCGAACGAAGGCATCGGATTTCTCCCGTTACAGCAGGAAGCGCCGGATATCGCCGAGCAATGCGGCGAGATGCGTCGCGAAACGGCCGCCATCGACGCCGTTGAGGGCCCTGTGATCGTAGCTCAGCGTCAGGGGCAGCATTGTCCGGGGAACGAATTCGCCATCGCGCCAGACGGGCTTGACCGCAGTTCGCGCGACTCCGAGAATCGCCACCTCGGGAGCGTTGACGATGGGGATGAATCCCGTGCCGCCGATGGCGCCGAGGCTGGAAATCGTGAAGCTCGCGCCTTGCATGTCCTCCGCTGCGAGCTTGCGCTGCCGCGCCCGGGCCGAAAGCTCGGCGAGCTCTTCGGCCAACTGCCAGACGCTTTTGCGATCGACGTCGCGGAGCACCGGAACGAGCAGGCCCGAATCGGTGGCGACTGCGACTCCAACATGGATGTATTTCTTCTGCACGAGCGTTTCGCCCGAAGCATCGAGCGAAACGTTGAATTGCGGGAACTCGGCGAGCGTTCGCGCGCTCGCCATGAGCAGGAACGGCAGCAGGGTCAGTTTCAAGCCGCGCCGTTCGGCCTCGGGCCTGAGGCTGACGCGGAACTGCTCGAGCCCGGTGACGTCGGCCTCCTCGAATTGCGCCACATGGGCGACGTTGAGCCAGTTGCGCTGCATGTTCGCTGCGGTGACTCTGGCCAGCTTCGAGCGCGGCACTCGCTCGACTTTGCCGAAACGGGAAAAGTCGATCTCGGGCAAGGCCGGCAGGGCCGCGCTGGTAGCCGCCGGCTGTTGCAGGCGCTGCTTGACGAAGCCTTGCACGTCCTCCTTGACGATGCGGCCACGCGCGCCGCTGCCTTCGACTTGGGCGAGATCGACTCCGAGCTCCCGGGCGAGCTTGCGCACTGCGGGGCCGGCGTAGACGCTCGGGGCGGAACCTGCCGCAGCGCTTGCCGGGGTGGCCGATGGCGCTGCCACCGCAGCGCTCGCGGGCGCCTTCTGCGCACTTGCCTGAGGTGCTGGCGGCTGTGACCGTGGTTCGGCAACGGGAGCGGCCTCGGGCTGCGCCTTCGGGGCCAGGGCGGAATCGTGGCGCTGCTGCCCGGCTCTCAGGCGCAGCACCGGCGAGCCCGTGTTGACTTTGGCGCCGAGCTCGACGAGCAGCGACTCGACCACGCCGGCGTGGGGCGATGGAACCTCCATCGCCGCCTTGTCCGATTCGAGGGTCAGCAAGGGTTCGTCGACGCTGATCGAATCCCCGGGCTCGACGTGGATCTCGATCACTTCGACGGCGTCCTCGCTGCCAATGTCGGGGATGACGACCTCGATGCTGGCGGCTGCCGCCTCGGCCTTCGCTGTTGCGGCTGCCTGCTCTTGCTGTTGCTGTTCCGCTTCGGCGGCTGGGGCCGACGCCGCTTCGGCAGTCGCCGCGCCGTTTTGCTGCGCAGCGGCTTCGGGCTGCGGCGACGATGCCTTATGCTCAGCATCTGCGGCATCTGTAGCAGCCTTGGCGACTTCGAGGGTGAGGATGTTCACTCCGGAAGTGACCTTGTCGCCAAGATTGACAGAGATCTTCGTCACGACGCCCCCCATGGGCGCGGGAATTTCCATCGCCGCCTTGTCGCTTTCGAGAACGAGCAGCGAATCGTTTTCCGCCACGGCCTGGCCGACCGATACCGGAATCTCGATCACTTCCACCTCGCCAACATCGCCAAGGTCAGGGGTCTTGATGATTTCGCTTGCCAATTGTCGCTCCTGAAGCGCCTGCCGTCATTGCGCTGCCATTTTGCCACAGCGCGGTTCGCATCATCTTTGCCGCAGCACATTTGCCGCAGCACAGCTCACATTTTTGCCGCAGCACGGTTCACATCCTTGCTGCGGCGCGCATGTCATTGATCCAGCGGGTTCGACTTGCCCGGGTCGAGCCCCTGGCGTTCCATCCAGGAAAGGATATCGGCATCGTCGAGCACATCTGCATCGCGCAGTTCGGTCAAGGCGGCCAAGACGACGAAGCGGT
Organism: Gammaproteobacteria bacterium; assembly: GCA_007571115.1. Lineage (GTDB taxonomy): Bacteria > Pseudomonadota > Gammaproteobacteria > Pseudomonadales > Pseudohongiellaceae > UBA9145. The sequence goes on along the minus strand of RKSA01000164.1, from coordinate 2,904 downwards.
AATCGACCTCGAAGAACTCGCGAAGCTTTTCGCGGCTGTCGCTGCGGCCGAAGCCGTCGGTGCCGAGCACGCGGAAGCTGCCGGGAACGAATTCGCGAATCTGGTCGGCGTGCAGTTTCATGTAGTCGGTGGCGGCGACCACGGGGCCCTTGCGCGCGCCGAGCTGGGCGGTCAGCCAGGGGGTTGCGGGCTCGGCATCGGGCTTGAGCAAGTTGCCGCGAGTCACCGCGAGGGCCTCCTTGCGCAGTTCAGTGAAGCTCGTGACGCTCCAGACGTCTGTCGGAATTCTGTATTCCTCGCGCAGGATCGCCGCAGCCTTGCGCACCTCGCGAAGGATCGTGCCGCTGCCGAGCAGGCGCAAATGGAAGCCGGCCGCAGCCTTGCCAGAAACCCGGTAGTCGGGCGCGGCGCCGTCCTCGAGCAGGTACATTCCCTTGATGATCCCTTCCTCGCTGCCGACGACGAGCTCGGGCTGCTGGTAGTTCTCGTTCATCGCGGTGATGTAGTAGAACACGGGCTCGCAGTCGTGAAACATTCGTTGCAGGCCGTGCTGGATGATGACCGCGAGCTCGCAGGCATAGGCGGGGTCATAGCTGACGCAGTTGGGAATCGTCGATGCGAGCAGGTGGCTGTGGCCGTCCTGGTGTTGCAGGCCCTCACCGTTCAGTGTGGTGCGACCGGCGGTGGCGCCGATGAGGAAACCCCGGGCCTGGCTGTCGCCAGCGAGCCAGCACAGGTCGCCGACTCGCTGGAAGCCGAACATCGAGTAGTAGATGTAGAACGGGATCAAGGGGAAATCGTTGGTGCTGTACGAGGTCGCTGCGGCAAGCCAGGCGGAAAAGGAACCCGCCTCGGTGATTCCCTCTTCGAGCATCTGGCCTTGCTGGTCCTCGTGGTAGAACATCACCTGGTGCGAATCGGCCGGATCGTAAAGCTGGCCGACCGAGGAATAGATTCCGAGCTGACGGAACATCCCTTCCATGCCGAAAGTTCGCGCCTCGTCGGGGATGATCGGCACGACTCGCTCGCCGATCTGCTTGTCCTTGCACAGGTTGTTCAGTATGCGGACGAAGGCCATGGTCGTCGAAAGCTCGCGCTTGCCGCTGCTTTTCAGTTGCGCGGCGAAGGCTTCGAGCCCGGGAACCGCCAGCGGCGTGGCGCCCGTTCTTCGCTGCGGCACGGCACCGCCGAGCTTTTCGCGCATCTTGCGCGTATAGGTCAGCTCGGGGCTGTCTTCGACGGGGCGGTAATAGGGGACGTCCTGCAGGGCCTTGTCGCTGATCGGGATGCCGAAACGGTCGCGAAACTTGCGCAGGGACTCGATATCGAGCTTTTTCACCGAATGGGTCGCGTTCTGCGCTTCCGCAGAGGCGCCGAAGGCGTAGCCTTTCACGGTCTTGGCAAGGATCACCGTGGGCTTGCCATTGGCTCGCGCCGCCCGGGCATACGCCGCGTAGACCTTGAATGGGTCGTGGCCGCCGCGGTTGAGGCCCATGATGTCCTCGTCGGAAAGGTGGCGCACCATGTCGAGCAGGCGCGGTTCCTTGCCGAAGAAATGCTCCCGGGTGTAGTCGCCGCCGCGACTGGCGTAGTTCTGGTACTCGCCGTCGACGACTTCATCCATGCGTTGCTGCAGGGCGCCGTCCTCGTCGGCCTGCAGCAGCGGATCCCAATGGCGGCCCCACACAACCTTGATGACCTGCCAGCCGGCGCCACGGAACACCGATTCGAGCTCCTGGATGATCTTGCCATTGCCGCGCACGGGCCCGTCGAGCCTTTGCAGGTTGCAATTGATGACGAAGATCAGGTTGTCGAGCTTTTCCCTGCCGGCCTTGCTGATCGCGCCGAGCGATTCGGGCTCGTCCATCTCGCCATCGCCAAGGAAGGCCCATATCTTCCGGTCGCTCGTGTCGAGCAGGCCGCGGCTCGTCAGGTATTTCATGATGTGGGCCTGGTAGATCGCCTGGATCGGGCCCAGGCCCATGGACACCGTGGGAAACTGCCAGTATTCGGGCATCAGCCAGGGGTGCGGATACGAGGACAGCCCATCGCCATCGACTTCCCGGCGGAAATTGTCGAGCTGCTGCTCGCTGATGCGCCCTTCGAGGTACGAACGCGCGTAGATTCCCGGGGCCGAGTGGCCCTGGAAGTAGATCAGGTCGCCTGGGTGCTCGGCGGTGGGGCCGCGAAAAAAGTAGTTGAAACCGATTTCGTACAGGGTCGCCGAGCTGGCGAACGTCGAGATGTGGCCGCCGATGCTGCCATCGCGCATGTTGGCGCGCATGACCATGGCCAGCGCGTTCCAGCGGATGATGCCGCGAATGCGCCGTTCCATGAACATGTCGCCTGGCAGGCGATCCTCTTCGTGGGCGGGGATGGTGTTGCGATAGGGCGTGGTCAGCGCGACTGCATGGCCATTGCCGTCGCGAAGCGAAACCCAGTTGGAGAGCCTGTGAATCAGGTAGCTGGCGCGTTCGGTTCCCCATTCGTCGGCAACGGCTTGAAGCGCATCGAGCCATTCCCGCGTCTCTTCGGGATTCGCGTCGTCTCCCTGAATCATGAAATCCCGCTGCTCCTGTCAGTCAAAGCCGCCAACTATAACGCATCGAATCGCGGAAACAAAACCGAAGCCCTCCAGCCTTCCCGGTCAGCCGCGCAGCCCGCCAGCCCCAGTTCGCGTGGTTGCCGAACAACCCGTGCAGGATCAGCAAGGGCTCCCCAGCCCGGGAATGCTCGCGGTGATGCAGCAACACGATCAATCGAGAGCGTCGAGCGCCTCGAGCACGTCGGCATCGTGGGTCTTAATCTTGACCTTGTCGATCACGTGGGCGATGGCGCCGTCCTTGCCGATGATGAAAGTGACGCGATGCACGCCCATGTATTCGCGGCCCATGAACTTCTTCA
>RKSA01000231.1 GCA_007571115.1 Gammaproteobacteria bacterium | reverse complement strand
CTCGCTTCGCGTTGGACAAGGCGCCGGTTTGTCCGCACTGTGTCCATTGGCTAGAATGCCGGTTCGAGCATGGGGCGGGCCGTCATGAAAACCGTCGTTTATCCAGGCACCTTCAATCCCATCACCAATGGCCACAGCGATCTGGTCGAGCGCGCCGCGCGGCTGTTCGACAGGATCATCGTCGCGGTTGCGGAAGCGAACCGGAAATCGCCGGACTCGTTGCCGATCGAAACGCGTCTCGCGCTGGCGCGACGCGTGCTCGGGCATCTCGACAACGTCGAAGTGCGCGGTTTTGACAGCCTGCTGACGAAATTCGCCGAGGAATGCGGCGCCAACATCATACTGCGCGGCCTGCGCACCGTCGCCGATTTCGAATACGAATTCCAGCTCGTTGGCATGAACCGCGTGCTGGCGCCGCGAATCGAAACCGTTTTCCTCGCGCCTGCGGAACACCTTTCCTACATTTCCTCGACCTTGGTCCGGGAAATCGCATCCTATGGCGGCGACATCTCGGATTTCGTGCATCCTGCGGTCGCTGCGGCCATCGCCGGCCAGCGTCAGGTCTGACACGAAGGGCAGAACACCGTCGAGCGCTGGCCGAGGCGCAGCTCGCGCAAGCTGCCCGAGCACTTCGTGCAAGGCTCGCCGCCGCGACCGTACACATGCAATTGCTGGCTGAAATAGCCCGGTCGGCCATCGCCACCGAGAAAGTCGCGCAAGGTCGTGCCGCCAGCGGCGACGGCCTGGCCGAGCACGTCCCGAACCGCTTCGGTGAGTCGCCGATAGCGTTTTGCCGAGATGGTCCGACTCGGCCTGCCTGGGTGGATGCCGGCGAGGAACAGCGCTTCGCAGGCATAGATGTTGCCAACTCCGGCGATGACTCGCGAGTCCATGATGAATTGCTTGACCGCCAGCCTGCGCCGCCGGCTTGCACGATGCAGATGGTCAGGGTCGAGAGCCTCGTCGAGTGGCTCGGGGCCAAGCCCGGCAAGCAGCGGATGCTCGCCGCTTCCCGCTGGCAGCCAATGCATGCTGCCGAACCTGCGCGGATCGATGTAGCGCAGCGCGATCGCGTTGTCGAACACGATGTCCACATGGGCGTGCTTGCCGGGGGCTGCATCTGCGGCAACGAGGCGCAAGCTTCCCGACATCCCCAGATGCACGAGCAAAGTCCCCGCCGTGCAATGGAACTTGAGGTATTTCGAGCGCCGCCCAACCGAGCAAAAGCGCTGCCCCGGCAGCTCGGCCAAAGCTTCGGGAACGGGCCAGCGCAGGCGCCGCTCGCGCACGTCGACCCGAACGATTTGCCGGTCGACAACGTGGGGCGCCACGCCTCGGCGAGTCGTTTCGACTTCGGGAAGTTCAGGCATTCGAGACTCCGGCCAATGGAACGGTCGTGCCCAACTATCGCACCGCCCTGCCGCAAGATGCAGCAACAAGACACAACAGAGAGTGCGGCAAAGAGCGCGGCAAAGAGTACAACAAGAGGCACGGTGCAAGCACGGCAAGCGTGCGGTCGTCGGCCATTCCATGCCGATCCGCTTCGATGCGCTTGGGTTCGGGGCGGGATGCCGCTATGCTTGCACTTGCGATTCGGGAGAAGCCATGAAAATCGACATGCACGAATTTGCCAGCCGCCGGGCGGCGCTCATGGAGCGCATGGCGCCCGGCAGCGTGGCTTTGCTTGCTGCGGCGCCGGAACGCTTGCGCAGTCGCGACGTGAATCACGCCTACCGTCAGGACAGCGACTTCCACTATTTGACGGGATTCAACGAGCCCCGGGCGCTATTGGCGCTCGTGCCCGGGCGCGAGCAGGGCGAAACGGTATTGTTTTGCCAACCGAAGAACGCGGAGAAGGAACTGTGGGAGGGAGTGCTGCTTGGCCCGGACGCGGCAGTGGCCGCTCTCGCCGTCGATCAGGCCTTTCCCGTCGATGAAATCGACCGCATCGTTCCCGAACTGATGGCCGGCAGGAAAGAAATCTGCTTCCGTATCGGCGCCGACCCCGATTTCGACCGGCAAGTGACGCGCTGGACGCTGTCGGCCCGGGGCAAGGCCCGGCTCGGCGGCCCTGCTCCTGCGCGATTCGAGCTGCTCGACGACTTGCTGCACGAGCTGCGACTCATCAAGAGCGAGGCCGAAATCAGGCTCATGGAGGAAGCTGCGCGAATCTCTGCGGAAGGCCACCGGCGCATCATGCAATTCGTGCGGCCGGGAATCCACGAATACGAACTCGAAGCCGAATTGCTGCACACGTTCCTGCGCAATGGCAGCCGCTGCGCAGCCTACGGCTCGATCGTCGGCGCCGGCGCCAACGCCTGCATCCTGCATTACGTCAACAACGATTCGCGGATCGGGGACGGTGACCTGGTACTGGTCGATGCCGGTTGCGAATACCAGTATTACGCCGCCGATATCACCCGCACTTTTCCGGCAAACGGCCGTTTCAGCGCCGAGCAGCGCGAGCTCCACGACATCGTGCTGCGCGCGCAATCCGCAGCCATCGAGACGGTGCAGCCCGGCGCCCCCTGGGATGCACCGCAAAAGGCGTCGGTGCAGGTGATCGCCGAAGGCCTGCGAACTCTCGGGCTGCTTTCCGGCAGCATTGACGAGATCGTCGAAACCGAGGCATACAAGCCTTTCTACATGCACAGAGTCGGCCACTGGCTCGGAATCGATGTCCACGACGTGGGCAGCTACCGCAACGGCGCAGGATGGCGGCCCTACGAGCCGGGAATGGTGACGACCATCGAGCCCGGAATCTATGTTTCGCCCGACAACGACGGG
>RKSA01000208.1 GCA_007571115.1 Gammaproteobacteria bacterium | reverse complement strand
GCCACCGCATTGACCGTGCAGGATACGCGCAATGCCACGAGGATGGTTGCCGTGGCGCCCGAGCTGATCGCCGAGCAGGCGCGCAAGTTGCTCGCGGACACGCCCGTGAGCTGCTTCAAGCCCGGCCTGCCCGTCAGCGTTGGCGTGATCGGGTCGCTGCGCCAGCTGCTCGCCGGACACAGCGACATTCCAGCGGTCATGGACCCAGTCCATGCCGCTGGCGGCGGCCATGCATTCGGCAACGCCGAAACGCTGGCGGCCTGCCGCAAAGCCTTGCTGCCATTGATGACCGTGGCGATGCCGAACTTGCAGGAATTGCTGCAATTGGCGCCAGCGGCGGAATCGCCAGAAGCGGCGGCGATGGCCCTGTTGCGCGAAGGCTGCGGCAATGTGCTGCTGACCGGCGGCGACGAACTCGACGCAGCAGTACACAATCGCTGGTACCGGCACAACGGCAAGCCCGTGACATTTTGCTGGTCTCGGCTGGAACACGAATACCATGGTTCGGGCTGCACGCTGGCGAGCGCAGTGGCCGGCAACATCGCCCTTGGCCTCGAGCTCGGAACCGCGCTGGAGCGCGCCCAGGAATTCACCTGGCACGCGCTCGAGGGTGCCTTTCGAGCCGGCGGCGGCCAGCACCTGCCCGACCGCAGGCGCCTCGGCAGAACACGAGGCGCAACATGAGCCTTTCCGGCATCTATCCGATCACCAGCGACGCTTTCATGGAGCGTCCCGACCATGAGGAAATCATTGCCGAAATCGCGGGTGCCGGCATCGCCATGTTGCAGTTCCGCCCCAGGCATGGCGCCCCGAACAAGGCACTCGGGCAAGCGCGGCGCTTGCTTGCGATATGCCGCGAGCGCGCAGTACCCTTGATCGTCAACGACGATATCGGGCTATGCGCTCTCGCAGGCGCCGATGGCGTTCATCTCGGCGCCGGGGACGCCAGCATCGCCTCGGCCCGGGCGGCGCTCGGCCCAGAGGCGATCATCGGCGCCACCTGTCACGCCTCGCTCGAACTTGCCCGGGCCGCCTGGAACAATGGCGCCGACTATGTTGCCTTCGGCCGCTTCTTCTCCTCGACAGGCAAACCGCAAGCGCCACCAGCGGAACTCGACCTGCTGCGCAAGGCGCGAGCCGCACTCGACATCCCCATCGCCGCCATCGGCGGCATCGACCGGGGCAATGCCAGGCAGCCACTGCTGGCAGGAGCAGACCTGCTCGCAATGATCCACGGAATTTTCGGCACCCCAGACCCCGCCACCGCAGCACGAGACCTGGTCGGCCTCCACGCGCGGCATCGCATGGCCTGGCGATCACCTCGTTGTCGATGAACGGCAAGTCGAGAACTGAGACAGCCGTCGACATCCAAGCGGCGGGAGCTTCGCGATCATGACTGTTTCAGCAAGAAGGCGTCTGTCTGCGGCAATGATCGTGACAATTGCTGCCTTGTCAGGGGCGACTGCCCTGAATTAGGCTGCACCACTGCATTTCCCCGAGGTTCGGACACGGATGCACGTATTCCACTCCAATCGCCTGGAGCTGCTTGCTGCCAAGCTTGCCTGCCTGATCCGCGATGATCCATCGGACCCGTGTACTGCCGAGCGGATCGTCGTGCCACACCAGGCCACGGGACAGTGGCTGAAGCTCGAAATCGCCCGCGAACTGGGGATCGTCGCGAATGTCAGCTTCGAATTGCCTGCCGAATTTGCCTGGTCGATCTTGCGCCAGGCGGTTCCCTCGCTGAGCAAGGCCCAGGGATTCGATCCCGCCAACCTGCGCTGGCACCTGTTCGAGCTGCTGCCTGAATTCGCCCGGCAGCCGGGGTCCGACGCAGTGCGAACCTTCCTTGCCGATGGCGACGAGCGCAAGAAATTCGAACTCGCCGACAGGCTTGCCCGGGTGTTCGACCGCTGCATCAACTTCCGCCCCGACTGGATCGGCGGCTGGCAGCAAGACTCCGGCTCGGGCCCGTGGCAAGCGCGCCTGTGGCGCTTGCTCGCGAGCAAGGTCGAGGAACAGCATTGGGTCGACGCGCTGGCGGCATTTCAGCGCGAAACTGCCGATGGCAGCGATCCACAAGACTGGCCACGAAGGGTGTTTTTCTACAACGTTGCCGCGCTTTCGCCGTCGTACCTGCAATGGCTTGGGGAACTCGGCAAGATCATCGATTTGCACGTTTTCCATTTCTCGCCAAGCGAGGAATACTGGGGGGATATCCACACCGAGCGGGCAAGCCGCACCCGGGCCCGGGGAGGCGATCCCGGGCAACTGCATTTCGAGGAAGGCAACAAATTGCTCGCAGCCTGGGGGCGAGGCGGCCAGGACACTTTCGATGCCTTGGTCGAGCTGGGAGACGGCCACCAGCATTTCCCCCGGACGAGCGGCACTTCGCGGCTCGCTGCGGTGCAAGAGGACATCCAGTTGCTGCGTTCTGCCGCCGATGCTGCTGCGGTCGACGCCGTGCCCCCCGACTCCTCGCTGCAAATCCATTGCTGCCATTCGGCGATGCGCGAAGTGGAAGTCTTGCACGACCGCCTGCTCGACGTGCTCGAATCGAACCCCGCGATCGAAGCTGCGGACATCATGATCGTGACTCCAGACCTGGCGGCCTACGGCCCGATGATCGCCGCCGTATTCGAGGCCGAAGGCCGCATTCCGCTCAGCTTGTCGCGATTTCGCGCGGTCGGCTCGCCGACTGTCCGGGCGTTTCTCGACTTGCTTGCCTTGCCCGGCTCGCGCTACGGCGTGGAAGCCGTGCTTGCCCCGCTGGCGGCGCCGGCGCTGAGAGCGCGTTTCGGCATCGGCGAAAGCAGCTTGCCATCGCTCCGCGCCTGGCTGCGCAAAGCTGGGATTCGCCGCGCCATCGACACTCGTGCCGAGAGCGGGAACAGCGCCTGCGGCGACGCAGAACACATGGCGAAAGTCCCCGGCCATAGCTGGCGCGAAGGTCTGCACCGCTTGCTGATGGGCTATGCAACTGGCGATGTTGGCGCTCTCGTGCTCGGCGTGGCGCCCTGCGTCATCCATGGCGAGGCCGGTCTTGATGCTGGCGAGAACGACTACGAACGGCTTGGGCGTTTCATTTCCTACTGCGAAAATGCATTTTGCCTGCCCTGGCGGTTTGCCGGCGAACGCAGCGCAAGGCAATGGGCGAAAGACTTGTCGGACACCTTGGCGACATTTTTCGATGACGGCGCCAGCATCTCCCGATATGCCGACTTCGAGGCCGCGCGCCAGGCTGCGGAAGAAATCACCGAGGCGCGGGAACTGATCGGCGATTTCGCGCGCCAGGCAGGGCGAACCGGCTGCCCGATCCCGTTTGCGGTCGTTCGCCAGGCCTTGCGCGAGGCAGCGAGCAGCCCGGCGCTGGGTCCGGCGCGGCTTGCCGATGGCGTGGCTGTGGGCAGGCTGGCGCCAGGGCAGATATTGCCGGCGAAAGTCGTTTGCGCAGTGGGAATGAACGGCACGACGTTCCCGCGCAAGATGCCTCGCCACAGCTTCGATCTCGTCGCGACGAGCAAGCGCCGGCGCGGCGACCGCGACACCCGGGACGACGACCGTTTCGCCTTTCTCGAAGCCTTGCTCGCGGCACGCTCAAGCTTCCTCGTCACCTACACCGGGCGCAACCAGCGCGACGATATGGAAATTCCGCCGTCGGTAGTCGTCGATGAACTGATCGACTATCTCGATGCGAGGTTTCCCGCCACAGACCTGCAAAGCGGGCAATCCGCTGCGGACTCGATCACGATCAAGCACCCGCTACAGCCGTTCAGCTCGCGCTACTTCGGTAACAGCCCGCAATGGTTCAGCTATTCCGAGCGCATGCTCGCTGCGGCCCAGGCCGTTCGCGATGCCGACGAGGCGCACCGCGCGAATCGCTCGCGCTCCACAGGCAGATGCAAGGCCAGCCGCTTCCATCACGTCCTGCCCGAGCCCGACGATTCGCGTCGCGAAGTCACGCTCGCCGAGCTGGAGCGTTTTTTCGCCAATCCAGCAGCCGGCTTTCTGCGAGACCGCCTCGGCTTCCGCCTGGAAAAAGTGCCGAAACCGTCGATGAGGCCGAACCCTTGCAGGTCGATGGTCTTGACAAGTACCGCCTGCGCGAGGACATGCTGCGGCATCTCGCCGCTCGCGGCGAGGCCGGCCTCGAGCGGATCGAGCAGGCGATGCTGGCGAGCGGCAATCTGCCCCACGGCGGTTTCGGCGACGCGGCTTTCGACAAGCTTGGCGCCCAAGTGACCAGACTCGATGAGCTTTTGCGCCGCCATGCCAGCGCGATGGAGGCTGCGCCGGTGAGGATCGACTTGCAGATCAGCGGGTTCCGCGTTACCGGCGCGATCGCGAACGTCAGCGAAAGCCATCTGCTCTGGTGGCGCAATGGCAGGCTTCGCGCCCAGGACCGCATCAGCGTGGGCCTGCGCCAGCTTGCCTTGTGCGCGACGGACAAGAGCTACGAGCTCTTGCCGGCCAGGCTGATCTGGCTGGAGAGTGGCAAGCTGCAGGAAGGCCTTGTCGATGCTGCCGAGTCCGCTGCATCCCTCGCCGACTGGCTTGATGCCTGGTGGCGCGGACTGTCCGCGCCGCTGCCATTCTTCCCCGAAGCGTCCTACGCTTGCGCCAAGGAGCTCGGCAAAGGCGGTGCTCCTGAAAAAGCGCTTGCCAAGGCCAGGCAACAGTGGCTTGGCGATGCTTTTCGGCAAGCGCCCTCTCCCGAGAGCGAGGAGGCTGCCAACGAGCTGATCTGGAACGGCACAGATCCGCTCAGTGGCGATTTCCTCTCGCTCGCGGAAAAACTGTTGCTGCCATTGGCAGGCCGCCTGGGCGGGCAGGCCCGATGATGCGTTTCCGGGCCAACAGCCCGCTGGACGTGCCCTTGCAAGAAAGGCGCGTCCTGATCGAGGCGAGCGCGGGTTCGGGCAAGACCCGGGCGATCACGACCCTGGTCGCGCGGCAGATCGTCGAAGCCGATTGCCGGATCGAAAACCTGCTCGTCGTCACTTTCACAAGGGCGGCAACCGACGAATTGCGCAAGCGAATTCGCTCGATCTTGAAACAGGTGTACGATCAGCTCGCCCCGGGCGCGGAAGCTGATGGCGAAGAGCCATCCGGCAACGGCGAAACTCGGCGAAGCCCGCCAGGAGGGCGGTTCGGACACGAGGCTCCAGCCGAAGCCGCCGCTGGCAGCGAGCAGGCGCGGGAACTGCTCGATTTCTGGCTCGCCCGGAAGCGGCTCGAACGGAAAGATGTCAGCGCAAGAATCGATCAGGCTCTGCTCGATATCGACCTTGCCAACATCTGCACGATCCATGGCTTTTGCCAGCAGGCGCTCGGCGAATTCGCCTTCGAGAGCGGATTCCCTTTCGGCATCGAAGTAGTCGGTAACGGCGCCGAAATCATCGAGTCTGTGGTGCGTGACCTCTGGCAGCGCGAATTGCGAGCCTGTTCGGCGACCTTCGCCGATTTTGTCATGGCGGAAAAATTCTTGCCGGACGAATTGGCGCGCTGGATCGGCAGGCAGCGGTCGCGACCGGTCACGAAAGTCCGGGGCGTTGCCAAGGCACTGGCCACCCCGGCAGAGGCGGAGCAGCCCTTGCGCACTGCGCTGGACGAAGTCCGCAAGCTATGGGGCGAGCACGGCGAAGCGGCTCGTGAGTTTGCAACTGGCGATTCCTTGCACAAACACAGCTATGGGCCAGTGAGGGCGAGCGGCTGGCTTGCCGAAATCGAGGCGGCGGCCCGGCAAGACCGGCTGCCAAGCGATGTCAGCGCCCTGGCAACAGCGACGCAGAAGCTCGGCAGGGAAAAACTCGAACAATCTTGCAAGAAGCATTTTCAAGTCCCCGAAAACCCCTTGTTCGAAGCTTTCGATGCAGTCCACGATGCCTGCCAGCAGCTCAAGGCCGACTATGGCGATTGGCTGGCCGCTTCCCGCTGGAGGCTGTGGCAGCAGTTCTGCGGGGAGATCTCCCGAGTGGTTCGCGACACCCGGCAACTGACCTATGACGACTTGCTCGCGGAGATGCACGCAGCATTGTCCGGGCCGGCGGGGGAGCGTCTCGCCAGCGAGCTTCGCCAGCGCTTTCCGGTCGCCCTGATCGACGAGTTTCAGGACACCGATCGTTTGCAAGCCGCGATTTTCGAGCGCATTTACGACAGGCCTGCAGCCGACGATTCCTCCCAGGCCGAAAAGCACGGCAGCCTCTTGATCGTCGGCGACCCGAAGCAGTCGATCTACCAGTTTCGCGGCGCCGACGTTTTTGCCTATCTGGATCAGCAAAGGCAGGACAGCTTCGAAGTGCTGCTCGAGCGCAACTGGCGATCCGCGCCGCGACTTGTGTACACAGTCAATGCCGTGTTCGACATGCCCCTGGCCTTTGCCGTTCCGGAAATCGCCTTTCAGTCCGCCGTGCCGGGGCGCGATTCGGCAGGGGCGCTGCAAGTCGATGACGGGGAAGCGACCCCTTTCAGCTTCTGGCTGCTCGATGAGCAAAAGAACAATGAAACCGCAGTCCGTGCGGCGGCAGAGGCAACAGCGGAAGACATCGCCCATCTGCTCGAGCAGGCCCGCGCGGGCCGGGCCAAGGTCGAGGGAAGGCCGCTGCGGGCTGCGGATATCGCGGTGCTCGTGCCAGAGAACCAGCTTGGCCGCCGCGTCGCCGATGCCTTGCACGAACGCGGCTGCCGCTGCATCAGTTCGGACAAGTCGAACGTGTTCGGCAGCCGGGAGGCGGCGGAACTCCAGCGGCTGCTGTCCGCACTTGCGAATGCGGGGCGGCACGACCACTTGCGCACGGCCTTGGGCTGCGAGCTGCTCGGGTTGACGAACGAGGAATTGCTCGAGCTTCGCGAGCGAGACGAAGCCTGGGGCGAATGGTCGAGCAGGTTCGAAAATTGGCGCGCGACCTGGCAGTTTCGCGGAGTTGGCGCGATGTTGCGGCAAATCATCGACAGCGGCAGCGGCCACTTGCTGCGATACGCCGACGGGCCACGCCGACTCACCAACGCGCGCCATCTCGCCGAACTTCTGCAAAACGCCGAAAGCGAAAGCCGCTTGCAGCCTGCGGAACTGCTGCATTGGCTAGAGCGCCGTCGCCTCGAAGCGAAAAGCGGGCACCGGGAAGCCGGGGAATCGACGATCCTGCGAATCGAGAGCGACGAGGATCTGGTCAAGATCATGACGATTCATGGCAGCAAGGGGCTTGAATTCCCCATCGTCTACCTGCCTTTCGCCTGGCACTCGAAGCAGCTTCAAGCGAAGCGCTCGGGCGAACCGGCGAGCTATCACGAACGCGAAGGGGGCAAGCTCTGCGCAACGCTCGATTTTGCGCCAGAGACGACGCACGCGCGGGACATGGAGCGAATGGAAGCGTTCGGCGAGTCGCTGCGGCGCCTGTATGTGGCGCTGACCCGCGCCAGCGAACGTTGCGTTGTGGTCTGGACGAGAGTGAACAGCAGAGGGGAAAAGGAATTGCCGCCGCTGGTCTGGCTGTTGCATGGGGACCCGGCGAACAGGCAGCCACTCGAGCAACTGGCCGGCACCGGCAGGCATCTCGACGCTGGCCCCGCCGTTCCCGATGACGTTCGCGACGTTTACGAATCGTGCAAAGGCGAATTCCAGGAAAAATCATGGAACACGCTGTGCGACGACATTCAGGCGCTTGTCGATCGCTGCCCGGATGGCAGCGCCGGGATTCGCGATCTGGGCGCTGCCGATTCAGGGGACTCGCCCGAGGAAGAGCCCGGTGTCGGCATTGCAAGTCAATTCGAGGGCTTGGGCGCTGACACGGAAGCGAAGCAACACAAATGCCTCGGCGAAGACCTGGCCTGCCGCCATTTCGACCGCAGCCTGCGGCGCATCCGCCAGATGACGAGTTTCACCGCGCTGACTGCCATCCAGGTGCGGCCCGATGGCGAAACCGCAGCGAGGGATCACGACGAAGGCGAACCGGCATCAGGACCGGATGCGCAGCCGACGGAATGGCAAGCTCAGGCGAACCACGCTTTCGACTTCCCTCGCGGCATCAGAACCGGCACTTGCATGCACAGGATTTTCGAACTCCTCGATACCGGTGGCGCGGATGCGCAGGACATCGGCAAGTTGTGCGCAACCCAGCTCGAACGTTCCGGCATCGATTCGCGATGGAACGATGCCGCGTGCGCCATGATCGAAAATGCCCGCGCGACGATCCTCCAAGCGCCCGGCCGGAAAGGCTTCCGGCTTGACCGCATCGACCGGCGCCT
>RKSA01000254.1 GCA_007571115.1 Gammaproteobacteria bacterium | reverse complement strand
TTGCCGTCGATCAAGACAGTTCCTACAATTCCGGTCGGCAAATCGATTGACCATCGGAGGCACGATCATGGCAAAACGATCGAGGAAAAAGGAACGCCAGGGGACGATCGCCCTGTGCGTTAGCGCAGGGATAATCGCCGGTTTCGGGCTTGGAATGCTTGCTGGCAGCGTCTGGCTGGGAACGCTGCTCGGCGCCCTGCTCGGCCTCGCCGCCGGCGTGCATTTCACGCGCCGCGCCAAGTCCTGAATGCAGGCAGCGGCAGTCCCGCCGGCCTCGTGTCGGCAACGCTAGGAGCGGGTCGCGGCGGAGCTCGGCAAGCTGCAGTCGCGTTGCAGCAGCTCGCGGCGGAATGGTGGCAGCGAGTCGAGCAACGCCTTGCCGTAGAACTTGCGCGCGATTCGCTCGTCGAAAAGGGTGATTCGCCCGCTGTCGTCCTCGCCGCGCAGCAATCTGCCACAGGCCTGTTTCAGGCGAAACGCCGCTTGCGGCAACGACAGCTCCACGAAGGGATTGCGCTGTTCGTGCTCGAGCCAGTGCGCCAGGGTCTGTTCGACGGGCTCGGTGGGAACGGCGAAGGGGATCCTCGCAATCAGGACGTGATTGCAATACTTGCCTGGCAGGTCAACTCCTTCGGCGAAACTCGAAAGGCCAAAAATGATGCTTCCCTCGCCCTGGTCGATCCTCTCGCGATGCTTGCGCAATAGCTCGAACTTCTGATGGTCGTCCTGGCAGAGCGTGAGCTCGCGCCATGGCTCGGCAAGGCCAGCGAGCACTTCGCGCATCTGCGAACGGCTGGAAAACAGCATCAGCGCCGCAGGCTTCGAGTCGAGCAATTGTGGCAGCGCCTCGATGATGCAATCGGTATGCCGCCTTGCATCGGAAGGCTCGCAGCCCATGCGAGGAACTTCGAGGCAGGCCGCTTCGGCGAAGCGAAAGGGGCTTGGCAGGCTCAGGTAGCGCGCGTGGTCGGGAAGGCCGGCCTGCATTTGCAGCATCGAGAACTCGCCAAGAGCCGACAGCGTTGCCGAGGTCAATACTGCGCCGGCGCAACGTTGCCAGAGGTTTTCGCGCAGATTGTCGGCGGCGAGCACCGGGCTCGAAGCGATGCCGATGTCGCCGGATTCGCTTTCGCCATCGTCGAAACTGAGCCAGCGCGCCCAGGGCGCTTCGCCGGCGCTCGTTGCGCTGGCATAGCTTTCCCACAGCGAACGGTTGAGCGTGGCCCGGTCGAACAGGCTGCCAGCGAGGGGAAACCAGCTTTCGGCGTCGCTGGCGCTTGGCGCTTCGCCTTCGTCATCGTCCTCTTCCAAGGCATCGCGCAGATGCTCCCGGGCGCGCTCGAACAGGGCTTCGAGCTGCTTGAATTCCGTCGCCAGGGTCGCTGCGAATTCGCGGAGCTGCGGCGGCGCCTCGCCGAGCCTGAAGGTCTGGGTGACCCGGTCGCGATAGCTGTCGCCATCGGGCTGCCGCAGCTCTTGCAGCAGCAGCCAGGCGCTCTGCAGCCGTTCCTCGAGCGCGGCGAGCAATGTGCCGGCCTTTTGCACCAGCCCAGGCTCGATGGCCTGCTGCTCGGCCATTCGCGAAATGATCGCCCTGCTCTGCTCGAGCCAGGCGGCTTCGGCGCGAACTCGCAGCGACTGGGCGAAATGGCGATTGCTTTTGCCCGGCAGGTGATGCGCCTCGTCGAACACGTAGATGCACTCTTCGGGGGGAGGCAGTGCGACGCCGCCGCCGAGGGCGAGGTCGGTCAGCACCAGATCGTGGTTGGCGACGATGCAATCGGCCTTGTCGAGGGTAAAGCGCGCCTGAAAGAAGCTGCATTTGCGATAAAGCCGGCAGCGCGGACCGAGGCATTCGCCACGTTGCGCGGTCAAGGGCTGCCAGCGTTCCCGGGACAATGGTTCGTGCCAGTCGTCACGGTCGCCATGCCAGCGATCCGCAGCAAGTTCCTGGTGCATTTCCTGCCAGAGTTGCGGCTCGGAAACTCCGGCAGTCGGCGAGCTTTCGGCGAACAGCTCGCGCAAGGGCAAATTGCCGCCATCGCCATGCAACAGGTTTTCCAGTTTCAGCAAGCACAGATAGCGCCCGCGCCCTTTCGCCAGGGCGTAGCTGAAGGACAGCCCTGAGAATTCGAGCAGTTGCGGAATGTCCTTGTTGACGAGCTGCTCCTGCAGGGAAATCGTCGCGGTCGCGAGCACGAGCTTCAGCTCGGCGCGCATCGCCAAGGGCAGGCAGGCGAGCAGGTAGGCCAGGGTCTTGCCCGTGCCAGTGCCGGCCTCGACGACGCAAACGGGGCCAGTGTCGTGCTCGCCGCACTGCACGAGGGCATTGAAGATCTCGGCGATCATGCGGCGCTGCCCCGGGCGGCGCCGCAGCGCACCGGCCTCGAGTATGCGCCGGTATTCGGATTGAATCTGCTGCTTGAGGGAATCCGCCTCCATGGGCGCACCACCGTCCTGGAAGGCGAGGAACATCGCGCCGCAGTATAGCATTGGCATTTGCCCGCGAGGGTCGCGCAAGCCCCCCGCTGCTGTGGCGATGGCCCGACTGGCGAAACAAGTTTTGCTACACTCGCCCCTATTCGCGACTATTCGCGACTATCTGCGGCTACTCGCGACTACCCACAACGATCCGCGACGATCAATCACGGACTGTACCATGTCGGCAGACGAACATCCCGAGGCAAGATTGTCCGGCCAGGACGTGGCTGAGGGCGCTGCTCGCCAGCCACCACCCACAGCCGGGCCCCAAGCCGCCAAGACCGCCGCCCAGGCAAGCGGCGAGCCAGTCATCCCCGAAGAATTGCGCACAGCGCTGGCGAAGCTGAACTACAGGCAAGGCCAGCAGCTTTCGGAGCTGCGCCGCAGCTTCGAGCAGTTCGGCAAAAGCGCCAGGGAGAGCGCCGAATGGCAGGCCCTGCAAGAGCTGCTGACGAAGAACCGGCAACACCAGAAAGAATTGCGCCAGCATTGGCAAACCCGCCTGACCGCCCTGCGCGAAGCCCTCGACGAAGGACGTTCCCGGGATGCCCTCGAACTGTGGAACGAGCTCCAGGACAACATCCAGCAATGCACCGGCAAGCTGCGCCAGGCGATGGAAGAGGCAGCCGATTCGTGCAAGAGCGAAGTGCTCGAATTGCACAAGTGGCGAACCTATGCTGCCACGGAAAAGAAAAAGCAGTTGATCGGGGAATTGCGCGAGCTCGGCGAGCAGAAACTGGCGCCAGCCGAGTTGAGCCGACGCATCCAGCAATGCCATGATCGATGGAAGGCGCTCGGGCAATCCGAGCAGAACGCCAAACTGTGGCGCGAATTCAAGCGCATTTCAGACCGGCTGTACGAACCCTGCCGCGAGCATTTCCGCGAACGCAAGCAGCGCATGGCGAACAACCTCAAGGTCCGCACCGAGCTTTGCGAAACCCTCGAGCAGAAAGTGGCGCAGATCGAAGGCCAGACAAGCCAGCCGGTCCACATTGTCAAGTTGCAGCAGACGATCAGCGAATCGAACGCATCCTGGAAGCAGCACGCTCCCGTGGAGCACGGCAAGATCAAGCCTTTGCAAAAGCGCTACTACGCGGCGATCAAGCGACTTGCGGAATTGCGCAAGGAAGCGATCGCCACCAATGCCTCCGGCAAGCGATCGTGCCTGGAACGCGCGAAAAAGCTCGCCAAAGCCGAAGATCGCGAACACGCCGCCGCCGAAGCGCGCAAGCTGCAAGCCGAGTGGAAGCGTTTCGGCCCTGCCGGTTTCCGCATCGACAAGCTTCTTCGGCAGGAATTCGACAAGCTTTGCGCGGCAATTTTCGCCGCCCTCGCCAAGCATCAGGCCGAGGCGCAGAAACGCTCCAAGCCGATGGCCGAACGGCGCCACGAAGCCTTGCTCGAACAGCTTGCGCCACGAATGGAACTTCTCGAGGAACTGGAAAGCTCGCTGTTCGATGCCGATGGAGATGCCGCATTTGCTGCGGCTCGCGAGTCTTGCGACGACGCCTGGGCTGCATTGCCTGCCATCAACGAAGCCGCCGGCCGCGAGCTCGAACGGTGGCGGCAGGAATTGCTCGAAGCGGCGAATCCGGCTGCGCTCGCCGCCGCTGCGGGTGATCGCGAGCAGGCGCTGCATCGCGTTTGCGTGCAACTGGAAATCGACGCTGGCGTCAACTCGCCCAAGGACGACCATTCCCTGCGCATGGCCTTGCAGCTCGAACAGCTCGCTCGCGGCTTCGGTAAGCGCGGCCCCGACCAGAAGGAACTCGTCGGCAAGCTGCGCGAGGCCGAATTGTCACTCGCCCATGGCGGCCCCTTGCAGCCAGCCACGCGCAGGCGACTGCGCGAGCGGCTTGGCAAGCTGCGGCAGCGGATCAGCTCCCGGCCGCCGCGTTCGCGTGGCGGCTCATGACCGGATTGGCATAGCCAAACAGCCAGATCTCGCGCAACTCATCGGGAACCTCGGCGAGCCTGCGGTCGAAACGCTGCCGGGAGCGCTGATCGGGCTGGCGCTTGGCGACGATTTCGGCCAATGCCGGCGATTCCAGCCTGCCTTCGCGCAAAAGCAGCTCGAGGGCGCGGTAATTCGTTTCGAACAGCCGGTAGGCGCTGATGATCTGCCGGTCGATGGCTGATGCAACTTGTTCGAGATCGTCGCTTGCGAATTGCATTTCGCTGCCGAAAGCAACATGCACCCTGCCCTTGAAGCCCGTCATGCCAGCGGCGATGCTGTGCAAGTCGCTCGCTTCGGTGCGGACAAAATCCCCGGTGGCCTGCAATTGATGGAGTTCCCGGGCCTTCATCGTGTCGCAGGGGTCGAATTCGTAGGAAATCGCCACCGGAACGATGTGCAGGCTGGCGAGGCCTTCGCACAAGGGAACGCGGCCCGCGCCTCTTGACAGCATCTTGATCAGGGCGGGGTCGGTGCGGTCGATGCCATCCTTAGCGCGGCCTTCGCGTTGCGCGATCCAGACATTTTCCCCACAGGCGACGCAATGATGGATGTATTGCGAAAGCAGTTTCGAGGCAAGCAGCCGGTCGCGGCCACGCAGCGAGCGATGCACGATGAAGCTCTTGTTCAAACGCATGAGATCGGCGACAAAAGGCTTCTTCAGCAGATTGTCGCCGACGCCGATTTGCACCGTGGACAGCCTGGCCCGATGCAACAGCAGATTGATGAATGCTGGATCCATCACGATGTCCCGGTGATTGCTCACGAACACATGAGCATTACCGCGTTGCAGATTCTGCAATCCCTGCTCGCTAAGGCCCCAGGTCGCGCGGCGGATCGACTGTTCCATGAGCGGCGCGATCAGCCTTTGCATGCCGACAACGCCGTCGACGCCTGCAAGTTGCCTGCGCAGCTTGCGCGCGATCACCGCCCGGGCCAGCCCGGGCACCCAGCGCGCGAAGCCTGGAGCGAGAAAGGCCGCCATCGTGTCGAGAAATTCGCGGTTGCCGACGAGCCTTTGCAAGACCGGCCTGAACTCGTGATCGAGATAGGGCCTGATCGCCGCGAACCTGTCGTGCTGTTGCTCGTGCTGCTCGGTGTTGTCGGTATGCATGTCGCGAGGGGGAAGAGCCGGGCCCTGGAAATTCGCCAGCGCAGATAGTATGGCGCTAGCGAGGCACGATGCAAGCACGATGGCTTCCAGGGGCCGCGTGGGGGAGCGCCTGTGAGCGTCCGGCACTCACTCAGTCGCGCTGCGCAGCGAGGCGACGTAGTCGAGGAGCTCGGCGGCGATTTGCTCGCGGTTCGGCAGGCTGTTGGCACGCACTTCCTGCAAGGAATGCTCGAAATGTGCCACAGCTTCGGGGTGTTCGAGCCGCGAGCGGCAAAATTTGCTCCAGCGCGCTTGCTCAGCCTCGCTCAAGGTCTCGGGATGATTGCGCGCCCGGTAGCGGAACAGCATTTGCGGAAGCCGCGCATCGTGGAACGGCAGATCGACTCGGCCCAGATCTCCGGGGGCGATGCCACGCAAGGTTTGCATCTGTCTGCGATCACGGTCGCTAAAGAAGCCTCCGGAATAGATCATGAAATCGGGGTCGTCTTCGTCGCTGTGGCTTCCTGCATCGCTGCGAAACAGTTCGCAAAATTTGCCCATGAGCTGGGGATTGCGCGTCAGGTATTGCCAATGCTCGCGGCAGGAATCGTGATCGATGGCGAATTCGGCGGCCCTTTCCCTGGGCAATGCCGCCGCCGGTGTCACCACCGGGCAATGGTTGATGCTGATCCGCTTCAGCGGCAGACGCTCGCCTTCGAGCTCTCCCGCCCGAGCGAACAGCCGCTCGGCGAGCCGTTCTGCGGAAAGTTCTGCCCATTGCCGGGGATCGACCCGCAGATCGTAGACGATCACCGAATTCTTGTTGACCGGATGCCCGCCAACGGGAATGACGAGGGCCAGGCAGCCCTGCCTGGCAGGATACCTGCCCGAGACGTGCAGCACGGGCTTGCGCGAGAACAGGTCGAGGCGCGCTCGGACCGCATCCTTGCCGCGGTTGTCGTAGACGTATTGGCAGAGGCGCGGCTGACGCTCGCGAATCAGCCTCGCCAGGGCGATGGTCGCGCGAACGTCGGACAGGGCATCGTGGGCCTGCTCGTGTTCCAGCCCATTGGCCTTGGCGAGTTCGGTCAACTGGAAGCTGACCGCGCCATCGCTTGAACGTGGCCACTCGATTCCTTCCGGGCGGGTCGCGGCGCAAAGCCTCGCCATGTCGATGATGTCCCAGCGTGAATTGCCGTTGCGCCACTCGTGCTCGTAAGGGTCGAAGAAGTTGCGGTACAGCGATTGCCGCATCAGCTCGTCGTCGAAACGGATATTGTTGTAGCCTGCGATGCAGGTTCCCGGCTGATCGAATTCGCGCTTGATGCGGGCGAGGAAATCGGCCTCGATGACTCCCTTGGCCAAGGCGGCCTGGGGCGTGATGCCGGTAATCAGGCAGGCCATCGGCTCGGGAAGGAAGTCGGGCGCCGGGCGGCAATGCAGGCTCAGGGGCTCGCCCAGAGGCTCGAAATCCTCGCTCGTGCGCAGGCCGGCGAATTGCGCCGCGCGGCTGCGGCGCGGGTCGCTGCCGAAGGTTTCGAGGTCATACCAGTAGATCGATCGCTTCGCCATCAGCAGGGGCGCCCCGCCGGCTCAGCAGGCGCCTGAAAGCCGCGAACTGGTGTAGCATTGCGCTGGCGGCAAGATTTTTCCCCGTTTTCGTTCGCGCTTTTGTTCCGGAATGCTTTCATGGATTTCTGCGGCATCGACATCCTCAGCGTGCAACAGTTCGAACGGCCCGACGTCGAGCGAATTTTTGACGTCGCTGACAGTATGGAGCCTTTCGCGCAGAGAAAACAAGTCAGCAAGGCCCTCGACGGCGCCATCCTCGGCAACATGTTCTTCGAGCCGAGCACGCGAACCCGGGTCAGCTTTGGCTGCGCTTTCAACATGCTCGGCGGGCACGTGCGCGAAACCGCCGAAATCGGCACTTCGTCGATCACCAAGGGCGAATCGCTATACGATTCGGCCCGGGTCATCAGCGGCTATAGCGACATCATCGTCATGCGCCACCCCCGGGCAGGCTCGGTTGCCGAGTTCGCCGCAGCGAGCCGCGTTCCCGTCATCAGCGGCGGCGACGGCGTCAACGAGCATCCCTCCCAGGCCCTGCTCGACCTGTACACGATCCGCAAGGAGCTTGAATCGAAACGGCGCAGCATCGACGGCATGAGAATCGGCATGGTCGGCGATCTCAAGCACGGCCGCACGGTGCATTCGCTGTCGCGGCTGCTCAAGCTGTATCGCGGCATCACTTTCAACCTGATCGCCCCGCAGCAATTGCGCATGCCCGGCGAGATCGTTGCCGAATTGCGCGAGGCAGGCCATGAGGTGCGGGAAACCGAAAACATGGCGAAGGGCCTGCACGACAACGACACGATCTATCTCACCCGCATCCAGGAAGAGCGCTTCGAGAGCCGCCTCGAAGCCGATATCTACCGGGGCCGTTTCCGCCTCAACCGCGCCATCTACACCCGGCACTGCCAGCCCAACACCGTCATCATGCACCCCTTGCCGCGAGACACCCGGGCCGAGGCCAACGAGCTCGATGACGACCTGAACCAGCATCCGAATCTCGCGATCTTCCGCCAGGCCGACAACGGCGTGCTCGTGCGAATGGCACTATTCGCTCTCGTGCTCGACGTCGCGGGCGAGGTCCAGCAGCAAGTCCACCCAACCCGCTGGTACACCGGCCGCCGTTTCGAGTGAGCCCGCCCACCGCATCGGCCTGCGCCTGACGGCTTGTCC
>RKSA01000117.1 GCA_007571115.1 Gammaproteobacteria bacterium | reverse complement strand
AAGCCATGCGCGTCTCGCGTCGCTGTGTTTCTCTGGCGCGAAGGTTATAATGCGCCACCGTTGCGGCCCTCGCCGCGCCCAGATGCCACGCGTGCCATGAACCAGCCGACCCGCAGCGCCACCGTGCGACGCGATACCCGGGAAACGCGCATTTCGGTGGCGCTCGACCTCGACGGCAGCGGGCGCTTCAAGGCGCGAACCGGGCTGCCCTTCCTCGAGCACATGCTCGACCAGATCGCCCGGCATGGCATGATCGACCTCGACATCAAGGCCGAAGGCGATCTCGAGATCGACGCGCATCATACCGTCGAGGATCTCGGCATCACCCTGGGGCAGGTCCTGCACAAGGCCCTCGACAAAACCGGCATCCGCCGCTATGGCCACGCCTACGTGCCATTGGACGAGGCGCTTTCCCGGGTGGTGATCGATTTCTCGGGGCGGCCGGGTCTCGAATTCCACGCCGATTTCGCCCGCGCCAGCGTCGGCGGTTTCGATGTCGATCTGTTTCGCGAGTTCTTCCAGGGGTTCGTCAACCACGCTTTCGTCACCTTGCACATCGACAACATCCGGGGGCGCAACGCGCATCATCAGGTCGAAACGATCTTCAAGGCCTTCGGCCGCGCCCTGCGCATGGCGGTCGAGCCTGACCCCCGCTCGGCGGGAGTGATTCCATCGACCAAGGGCAGCCTTTGATTCGGGCCGTGTTGCCAGGCTGCGGCCGATCCGGCGCCGAGCCGCGCCAGCACGGGAGCTTGCCGCCCCATAGGCTGGAAATAGGCGAGAAATAGACGAGAACATGAAGCGCGTCGCGGTCATCGACTATGGCATGGGCAATCTGCATTCGGTCGCCAAGGCGGTCGAACATGCCGGTCGCGAGGCTGGGATCACGGTCGATGTTTCGATCACTGCGGATGCTGCGGCAATCGCCGCCGCCGACCGGCTGGTCTTTCCGGGAGTCGGCGCGATTCGCGATTGCATGGCCGAAATCGGCAGGCTCGGAATCGGCGACATGGTCGCCACGGCGATCGAATCGCGCCCGGTACTGGCGATTTGTGTCGGCATGCAGGCCTTGATGGAGCATTCGGAAGAAAACGGCGGCGTCGATTGCCTCGGGCTTGTGCCGGGCGAAGTGCGCCATTTCGGCGACGATTTGCGTGACGCAGCGGGCATTCGGCTGAAAGTGCCCCATATGGGCTGGAACGAGGTTCGCCAGACGCGAGCGCATCCGCTGTGGGAAGGCATCCCCGACGGCAGCCGCTTCTACTTCGTGCACGGCTATTATGTGCAAACCGCAGCGACCGGCATGATCGCTGGCGTGTCGGGCTACGGCATCGAACTCGTCTCGGCTCTCGCTGACACCAACGTGTTCGCGACCCAGTTCCACCCCGAAAAAAGCCAGGCCCCAGGGTTGCGCCTGCTCGGCAACTTCCTGCGCTGGAACGGCGAGGCATGATCCGCATGGCCATCACAGCCAGAAACAGGGAAGGCAAACCACGATGCTAGTGATCCCCGCCATCGACCTCAAGGACGGCAAATGCGTGCGCCTGCGCCAAGGACGCTTCAACGAGGTGACGACGTTTTCCGACGACCCCGTGGCGATGGCCGCCCATTGGCGCGAGCAAGGCGCTCGCAGACTCCACGTCGTCGATCTCGACGGCGCTGCTGCCGGCGTTCCCATGAATGAGGAAATCGTCCAGGCGATCGTCGCAGCCAACCCCGATCTGCCGGTTCAGGTCGGCGGCGGGATTCGCGACCTCGAAACCATCGCTTTCTACATCGAGGCTGGGGTTCGCTTCGTTATCATCGGCACCCAGGCCATGCGTGACTCCGATTTCGCCGAGAGCGCCTGCCGCCTGTATCCGGGCCAGGTCATCATCGGCATCGATGCCCTGCGCAGCATGGTTGCCGTCGAAGGCTGGCTCGAAGTGAGCGCACTGAGCACGGCGGCCTTGGTGATGCGCTTCGCCGGGCTTGGCGCCGCTGCGATCATCTATACCGATATCGCCCGGGACGGAATGATGCAAGGCCCGGACATCGAAAGCACCGCGAACCTCGCCGAGCGTTCGACGATCCCGATGATCGCCTCGGGAGGCGTCAGCAAGCTCGACGATATCAGCCGCCTGCGCGAGGCAGCGGCGACTTGCGGCGGTGCTGGAATCGCTGGGGTGATCGTCGGCCGGGCCTTGTACGAAGGCGCCTTCGAGCTTGGCCGGGCCCAGGCGCTACTGGACGCATAGGCCCATGGGGCTCGCCAAGCGAATCATTCCCTGCCTCGACTGCGACAACGGCCGCGTCGTCAAGGGCGTTCGTTTCGTCGAGATCCGCGACGCCGGCGACCCCGTCGAAGTGTCGAGGCGGTATTGCGACGCCGGTGCCGACGAGCTCGTCTTTCTCGACATCACCGCCAGCCACGAGGGCCGCGCGACGACGATCGAAACCGTGCGCAGCATCGCCTCCCAGGTATTCATTCCCTTGACCGTCGGCGGCGGAATTCGTCGGCTCGACGACATCCGCGCCTTGCTCAACGCCGGCGCCGACAAGGTCGCGATCAACACTACCGCAGTGTTCGAACCGGAATTCGTCCGCGCCGCAGCCGAACGCTTCGGCTCGCAATGCATCGTCGTCGCCGTCGACGCAAAACGGATCGCCGACGAGCCCAGCGCCGAATGGCAGATCTTCACCCATGGCGGGCGCAAGCCCAGCGGAATCGACGCCGTGCAATGGTGCCAGCGCATGGCCGACCATGGCGCCGGCGAAATCCTCCTGACGAGCATGGATCGCGACGGCACCAGGGAAGGCTTCGACAACGCGCTCAACCGCACCGTCAGCGACGCCGTTCGCGTTCCGGTCATCGCCTCGGGAGGCGTTGGCAGCCTCGATCATCTCGCCGAAGGAATCCTCGAAGGCCGAGTCGACGCAGTGCTCGCAGCGAGCATTTTCCACTTCCGCGAATTCACCATCGAGCAGGCCAAGCAGCACATGGCCGCACGAGGCATCGAAGTGCGCTTGCAGGAAGGCCACGCACCCAATTTGCCAAGTGTAGATTCACCCGGAAGTTCCTGAATTTGCTCGCACAAGCTGCCCTGGATCGGTCGGCGCAAGGATCGTGTTCCGAGAGCCGCTGCCCGACATCGGTTCGTGGATCATGAATTGCTGACGGAGTCGCACCGGCTAGACAGCCTCGCAACGGCATGGCCTTGCCACGCTTCTGGGGCACATGAGTCGAAAGCATGGCGCGTGGCGAGCCGGGCAGCGCCTCACCGATTCACGTGCAGGAAACCGGCAACATGGCCGAGCAAGGCGCCAGCGAACCTCGCGAAATCGATCTCTTCGGATGGTTCGCGATATTCGCCTGCCAATCCTTTCACCTGGCTCGAAGCGATCAGGCAGGCAGAGTCGTATAGACGCTCTCGAACCAGTTTTTTGCAAAAAATCTCGTAGCGTTCCATATATGAACTTCCCGTGAATTCTTGACGAATCGGGAAATGTGGTGCCTTGGTCTTGACTGGTTTGGTCGATTTTGGAGATTCTTCCGCCAACATGAGATAGCCAGACCATGGACGGCAGGAAGGGGCAAAAGTGCCTTCCCGGAATGCCGTGGCAAGATCAGTGGCGCTACCAAGCGCCTCTTCTATTCGATTGTTGTAGTTGTTGCCAAAAGAGCCCACTTGTGACTTGAGCTCGATTGCTGCGACAAGATTTTCCTTGTATGCGATGACTATATCCCATTGCTTTGTTGGCCTGTAGTATCCTGGCAAATATGTCGTTTCCTTTCGTGTATGAACGAAGGTTTCCGGCGTTCCGCATTCGACGAGCAAGTGCTTGAAAATACTCGCAAACCCATCTAGCTGTTTTCCTCCGGTGACCGATGCCCGATTGCCTTGATCGAGCACTCCTTGTCCAGATTGCTGACGGTGTTTCTGTTTGGCGCGTTCCTGCCAGAAATACGCCACAGCTTCGCGCAATTGAGGTTCGTATCTCATGCGGCAATGACCGAAACATCGCTGAACAATTCAGCGTTCTCCTCGTGGAGGCGGTCGACGGCCATCTTGTGATATTGCGGATCGACCTCCACCCCCATGCTGTTTCGCCCCCATCGTGCTGCGGCCACGCTCGTCGTTCCAGTGCCGAGGAAAGGGTCGAGCACCGTATCGCCTGCAAAACTGAACATGCGAATCAGTCGTTCCGCCAACTGCAAGGGGAAAGGCGCTGGATGATTCCGGGTCGATGCGCCAGTAATGCCTTGCCAAATTTGTTGAAACCACAGTTTGTGATTCTGGTCTGAAATGACGCTCAGCACGCGCTCCTCGAAACTCGGCTTTCGGTATCCGCCGCCTTTCCGTTCCATCAAGATGTATTCAATATCGTTCTTGATGATCGAGTTTGGCTCGTAAGGCTTGCCGAGAAAGGCGCTGCCTCCAGGCATTTCATGATTGGCGTTGGAAATCTTGTGCCAAATGATCGGCGCCAGGTTCTTGTAACCGATTCTGCGGCACCGCTCCTGAATCGACGCATGCAAAGGCAAAACCGAATGTTCGCCATTGTTCTTCCTGCGAGACAGGCAGACATCTCCGACCACGCAGATCATGCGCCCTCCGGGAACGAGAGCTTTGTAACCGTTGCGCCAGACCTTGTCGAGCTCGTCGAGGAAGCGTTCGTAGTCATCGATGTCCCCCATCTGCCCTGCGTGTTCGTTGTAGCGTTTCAAAGTCCAGTATGGAGGCGACGTCAATATCAGATGAACGCTTTCCGGTGGCAATTCGACTCGGCGCGAATCTTGCAGCAGCAAGCTATGGCTTGTCGGAATCTGGCGCAATGACTGTTCGATGCGCGCCAGCAGCACCGCGTTCTTCGCGATGCCTGGCAGAGCGGTTTGCGCGTTGCCGACATCTCGCAATTCTTGCGGGACAAACCTTGTCAACGATTCCTTGCTCATCGATGCAGTCTCTGTGAGAGGGCCGCGGCACCATGGGTCCGTGTCGGCTCGCCGTCCCCGGCAGCCTCGCCGGACGCCTGTGGGAGGGCTGCGGCACCATGGGGCCGTGTCGGGCCATTGCCGGAAAAGCTAGTGCCGAACGGCGAAAATGTCAATTGCAACGGGCAAAATCTGCTAGAATCGCGGCCCTGCCTTTTTGTCCGGTCGCCTGTTCCAGCCATTCGCCATGAAGCTGATCGAGGGAAAACTCGACGAGCATCATCTCGACGAACGCGAGGTCGTCGATGTCGTCGTGCGTTTCGCTGGCGATTCCGGCGACGGCATGCAATTGACCGGCGCCAACTTCACCTTGGCGACGGCCCTGCACGGCAACGACCTTTCGACTTTCCCCGACTTTCCGGCCGAGATCCGCGCACCGGTAGGCGCGACTTTCGGCGTTTCGGCGTTCCAGATCCACTTTGGCTCGGAAGACGTCACGACCGCCGGCGACATGCTCGACGTGCTCGTGGCGATGAATCCTGCGGCCTTGCAGGTCAATCTCGCCAATGTCGTCGCTGGCGGTCTGCTGATCGTCGACCGGGGCGCTTTCAGTGCCAAGAACCTCGCCAAGGCAGGGTATGCCGCCAATCCCCTCGAAGATGGCTCATTGGCCGGCTATCGCGTGCTCGATCTCGACATCTCGGCCCAGACGCTTGCCGCAGTGGCGCCATTCGAGCTCGGGCACAAGGCGAGCCTGCGCTGCAAGAACATGTGGACGCTCGGCCTGGTCATGTGGCTGTTCGACCGCGACCGCGCCGCAACGATCAGCAATCTGCGCAAAAAATTCGCCAGCCAGCGCGAAATCGCCGAGGCCAACATCGCCGCCCTCAATGCCGGCCATGCCTTCGGCGAAACCGCCGAACTTCCCGTCGGCATTCACGTGTATCGCGTGCCGAAAGCGAAGTCCGAACCGGGGCTGTATCGCAACATCACCGGCACCCAAGCCCTCGCCTGGGGGATTTTGGCAGGCTCGGAACTCGCTGGCATCGACGTGTTTTTCGCCTCGTATCCGATCACTCCCGCATCGAATCTCCTGCACGAATTGACCGGTCGCAGCGATTTTCGCATTGCCACCTTCCAGGCGGAAGACGAAATCGCCGCAGTTTGTGCCGCAATCGGTGCCTCCTTCGCCGGCTCGCTCGGTGTGACTTCCAGCGCCGGTCCCGGAATCGCCTTGAAATCCGAAGGGATATCCCTGGCGATAGCGACCGAGTTGCCCTTGCTCGTCATCGACACGCAACGCGGCGGCCCGTCGACCGGGCTGCCGACCAAGACCGAGCAATCGGACCTGCACATGGCACTGTTCGGCCGCCACGGCGACACGCCGATGCCCGTCGTCGCGCCAGCGACGCCCCCGGAATGCTTCGACATCGCTCGGGAGGCGGTGCGTCTGGCGATTCGCTACATGACTCCAGTGATGCTGCTTTCGGACGGCTACCTGGCGAATGCCGCAGAACGATGGAAGATCCCCGATGTCGAAGAGTTCGAGCCTGATCCCGTCACTTTCGCCGAAGATCCTTCGGATTTTCGCCCTTCGAACCGCGATCCCCGCAGCTTGGCCCGGGTCTGGGCCCGGCCTGGCACGCCGGGGCTCGAACACCGCATCGGCGGCCTCGAGCGCAGCCACGATACCGGGGACATTTCCTACGATCCCGCCAACCATCAGAAAATGACCGATTTGCGGCTGGCGAAAGTCGCTGGCATCGCCGACGACATCCCCTTGCAGCAAGTCGACCTCGGCAACAATTCGGGCAAGCTGGCCGTGGTAGGCTGGGGCTCGACCCATGGCGCGATTCACCAAGGAGTGAAACGCGCCAGACTTGAAGGCCTCGATGCATCGCACATTCACGTGCGCCATCTTTGCCCGCTGCCGCGCAATCTCGGCGAATTGCTCGGCGCCTTCGACTCGATCCTCGTTGCCGAAATGAACGTCGGCCAGTTCGCCGGAGTGCTGCGCTGCGAGTTCCTGCTCGAAGTCGAAAGCCTGAGCAAGGTATCCGGCCAGCCATTCCGGATCGGCGAGATCATCGCGGCGATCCGTGCCCGATGCGAGGCGGTCGAGGCGGCATGATGCAGCAGACGGAACTGACCGCGAAGGATTTCGCCTCCGACCAGGAAGTTCGCTGGTGCCCAGGCTGCGGCGACTACGCGATCCTCAAGACGATCCAGAAAACCTTGCCGGCGCTGGGCCGCCGCCGGGAGCGGCAGGTGTTCATTTCGGGAATCGGCTGTTCGTCGCGTTTCCCGTACTACATGAACACCTATGGCTTCCACACGATCCATGGGCGCGCTCCGGCGATCGCCACGGGGGTCAAGCTCGCGAATCCCGAGCTCGACGTCTGGGTCGTCACCGGCGACGGCGACGGTTTCAGCATCGGCGGCAACCACATGATGCATCTGTTGCGCCGCAACGTCGATTTGCAGGTGCTCGTGTTCAACAACGAAATCTACGGCCTGACCAAGGGCCAGTATTCGCCGACTTCAAGGCTGGGAACGCGTTCCCCCAGCTCGCCTCGCGGCTCGATCGACCCGCCGCTGTCGCCTTGCGCGATCGCTCTCGGCGCTGGCGGCAGTTTTGTCGCGCGTTCCATCGATACCCATGCCGCGCACCTGTCGTCCGTCGTCCGTGCCGGCCATTCGCACAAGGGCGCCGCGTTCATGGAAATCCTGCAAAATTGCCCGATCTACAACGACGGTGTTTTCGAGTCGGTGAAGAACCGCAGCACCGCACCGGATTTTCGCCTCGAGGTCGAGCATGGCAAGCCCCTGGTGTTCGGCTCGAATCGCGACAAGGCGATCCGCCTCGACCGCAGCAGCCTCTCCCTCGAAGTCGTGCCGGCCGATTCGGGCGACGTTCTCGTCCACGACGAAGGCAACCAGGTTCTCGCGCAATTGCTCGCGGCCATGGGCGGCCCCGGGTTCCCGATCGCCATCGGCGTGCTCTACCGCAGCGAGCAACCCAGCTTCGACGCAAGCTTCGCCAGCCGCAAGGGCCACTCCCTCCCCGGCAACCTGGCAGCGCTGTTGCGCAGCGGCAACACCTGGATAGTCGATTGACGAGCCAGCCAACCTTGCAAATTGAACATTTCATGTTAGATTTGCAAGGATGATTCCGCGAAATGTCAAAAAAAGGTCCACGCCGCCTTGCAGCGGCAGGCCGCTGTCGCTCTTGTCGGCCCCCGCCAGGTCGGCAAGACCACGCTTGCCGTAAAACTCGGCGAAACCCTCCCCTCGGTATACCTGGATCTCGAATCGCCTCGGGATCTTGCAAAACTTGCCGAACCCGAACTGTTCCTTGAACAGCACAGGGACAAGCTC
>RKSA01000041.1 GCA_007571115.1 Gammaproteobacteria bacterium | reverse complement strand
CGCCTGTTCAGCGCAAGATGAAAGTCACCGGCCCGTCGTTTTCCAGGGCGACTTGCATGTCGGCGGCAAAAACGCCGCTGCGAGTCGCTGGATGGCTCGCCGTTGCCGCCTCCACGAGCTTCGCGAACAGGCGCTCGGCCTCGGCTGGCGGCTTGGCGCCGGAAAAGCCTGGCCGCAGGCCCCGGGCCGTGCTCGCGGCGAGCGTGAATTGCGAAACGAGTAGCAGCTCACCCTCGACCTGGCGCAAATTCAGGTTCATCTTGCCATCATCGTCGGCAAAGACTCGGTACGACAGCAGGCGCTCGATGATTCGCTCGATGCCCGATTCGCAGTCGTCGCGTTCGAAGCCGACCAGGGCGAGCAGGCCCTTGCCGATTTCGGCGTGGATTGCGCACTCGATGACGACCCGGGCCCAATTGACTCTTTGAATGAGAACGACCATTGCTGCGCAAGCCGCGCCGCTCAACTCACCGGCGACAAGTCGCGGCCGACCTCGTTGGTCGCCTTGACCAGGCAGTCGATAATCGCCGGTTCGCTCGCCGAATGGCCAGCCTCGCGGATGATGAACAATTCCGAGCCAGGCCAGTGCCTGTGCAGTGAAGTGGCATTTTCCAGAGGGCAGAGCATGTCGTAGCGCCCGTGGACGATATGCCCCGAGATGTCGGCGAGCCGCTCCATGTTGTCGAGAATCTGGTTTTCGGCGATGAAGCCCTGATTGATGAAGTAGTGCGCCTCGATTCGCGACAGCGCCAAGGCCCGGTGCGGAGCGCTGAACTTCGCCACTCCGCCAGGATCAGGCCGCAAGGTCGCGCAGCTTCCTTCCCAAGTCGCCCAAGCCTTGGCGGCACCCATGCGCGCGAGCTCGTCCTCGCCGGTGAGGCGCTCGTGGTAGGCTTCGAGCAGGCGTTCGCGCTGGCCGCCCGGAATCGGCCGCAGGAACTCTTCCCAGCCATCGGGGAAAATGCGATTGGCGCCATCGCGGTACAGCCAGTCGAGGTCGCGTTGCCGACACAGGAAAATGCCGCGCAGGACCAGTGCGCTGACGCGCTCGGGGTGGCTCTGGGCGTAGAGCAGGCTCAAGGTCGAACCCCAGGAGCCGCCGAACAGCACCCACTGCTCGATTTGCAAGTGCTGGCGGATTTTTTCCATGTCGGCGATCAGTTCGCCGGTGTCGTTTTCGCGCAATTCCCCGTGGGGCCTCGAACGGCCGCAGCCGCGCTGGTCGAAGGTGATGATGCGATACAGTTCGGGGTCGTAGTAGCGGCGCGAATTGCCGTCGCAGGCACTTCCCGGCCCGCCGTGGACGAACAGCACCGGGATGCCGTCAGGATTGCCGGCCTCGTCGAGATAGAGCTCGTGGAGGCTCGACACCTTGAGGCGATGCCGCTGATACGGCTTCAATTCGGGAAACAGCGTTTGCACGGTTCCATCCATCGTCTCGATATCCCAATGTTAGGGCAATTTGCAGAACGGCTGCCACTTTCTGGCGAATTTAGTCCGGATCCAGCACTGCGACCTTGCCGAAACCGGCGTCTCGCAAGTGCGCCGCGTGCAGACGGCTCATCATGCCGCGTTCGCAATACAGAAGATAGCGCGAAGCCTGCCCGAGTTGGGGAAAGTCCTCGCGCAGCCGGTAAAACGGGATTTGCAGCGAGTTCGCCTCGAAGGTCGTTGCCCGGGTCAGCGGTCGCGCCTCCTGCTCGAGGGGATGCCGGATGTCGATGACGACATCCCCTGGCTGCGGCTTCGCGAGCACTTCGATCTCTCCTGCCCGGTCGCCCGGGTCGAACGCGATTTCGTTGACGAGCTCGATGCAAGCCTTGTCCACGGCCTGATCGAGCAGGGTAAAGTCGAAACGGGCCTCCTCGCGCTCGATGCGCTCCTTGCGCGCCTTCGTCGTCGGCTTGTCGGAAATGACCGCGCAATACTCGGGGATGTCGCGCGAGAACTGCTCGGCGCCGATGCTTCGTGCAAGATCGATGATTTGCTGCTTGTCCGCCATCGCGAGCGGGCGGATCACCAGATTGTCGGTGACCGCGTCGATGACCGCGAGATTGGTCAGAGTCTGGCTCGATACCTGGGCGACGCTCTCGCCGGTGACGAGCGCTTCGGCGCCGAGGTCGGCGGCGATGCGCCCGGCAGCGCGAAGCATCATCCGCTTCAGGACGACTCCCATCTGCGAGTTGTCGACAACCTCGAGAATCTCGCGAACGACTCCCTCGAATGGCACCGTGACGAACTTTACCCGATGCGAAACGTGGTATTTCATCCACAGATACAGCGCCAGCTCGCGAACCGCGAGCCGGTGTGCCTCGCCGCCGAGGTTGAAAAAGCAGAAATGCGTCTGCAATCCCCTGCGCGTGGCGAGATAGCTCGATACCGCCGAGTCGAACCCTCCCGAGAGCAACGACAGCACGGCGCCCTGGCCGCCAAGCGGGAATCCGCCAAGCCCTGGGTGGCGCGCGAGCACGACGTGGAGCTCCTCGTGCCTGATTTCCAGCGCCACCAGAACCTGGGGAGCTTGCAGGTCGACTCCGGCATTGCCGGTTTGCTCCTTGAGGCCGGCGCCGACAAATGCCTCGACGTCGACGGAGCGGAACGCGTGCCTGCCAGTGCGCTTGCAGCGCACCGCAAAGGTCTTGCCCTGCAACGATTCGCCATAATGCTCCTTGGCGATTTGCAAAATGCCGGCAAAGTCGGGCAATCGATGCCTCGTGACTTCGAGTATCGAGGCGATTCCTGGAATCTGCTGCAGCTTCTCGAGCACCAGCGGGCCGTCAGCGGCACTGTCGAGCTCGATCTCGATGAGATCCCATTCGCCGCTGATGTGAATCCGCTCGGCAAAATCGCGCAGAACCGCCTTGATGTTCTTGCGCAGCAGCCGCACCAGCCTGCGGCGTACCGGGCGGCTCTTGATCGTGATCTCGGGAAACAGCTTGACCAGAAACAGCATCGTTTTCAAAGGCTCCTTCTCAAAAGCTCCTTGCTCAAAGGCTCTTGCTCAAAAACCCCTGGGCAAGCGTCTGGCAAGACCGTTGCTCAGCGACGCCAGTTCCGGGAGTCGCTAGGCCATGCGCCGATTTGGTGCTACCATTTCCCGCTTTGCACAACATCGGTGCAGGCTGGGAGTTCTGCGGCGAACCGAGGCGTGAAAAGAGGCGCGAAAAAGTGAACCGCGAACGGGCCTGTTGCGTTAAAAGGATCATGGCATGAATCTTGCGGGTTACTGGCTGGTTGACCGAGGCATCCCGGACCCGAGCCCGCCCATGATACCCGAAGGCGCCGCTGGTCTGGCGGTGCGGCAATCCATGCATGACCATTCACACGGCCATATCACACGGCCATAGATAACGAGGAGTTTGTTGGACCATGAAATCGAAACTGGAATACATCTGGCTTGACGGCTATTCGCCGACGCAGAACCTGCGCAGCAAGACCATGGTGCGGAACGACTTTGACGGAACACTGGAGAGCTGCCCGCAATGGTCGTTCGACGGCAGTTCCACGCGGCAAGCCGGTGGCGAGGATTCCGACTGCCTGTTGCAGCCAGTCGCGATCTTCCCCGACCCCGACCGCGCCCACGCCCATCTGGTGATGTGCGAGGTGCTTAACGCCGACGGCAGCCCGCATCGCTCGAATGGCCGCTCGACGATCGACGATGACGACGACGATTTCTGGTTCGGTTTCGAGCAGGAATACTTCCTGTGGGATCCTTCCACCAATGCGCCTCCGGGGTTCCCCGCCGGTGGCTATCCCGGTCCCCAGGGCCTGTACTATTGCTCCGTGGGAGCGCTGAACTGTCACGGTCGCGAAATCGTCGAGGAACATCTCGACCTTTCCCTCGAAGCCGGCCTCAACGTCGAGGGAATCAACGCCGAGGTCGCCGCAGGCCAATGGGAATTCCAGGTATTCGCCAAAGGCGCCAAGCGCGCCGGGGACGAGACCTGGGTCTGCCGCTATCTGCTCGAGCGCACCGCCGAGCGGCACGGCCTGGCGATCAACTGGGAGCCCAAGCCCCTGGGCAAGGAGCTCGACTGGAACGGATCGGGCATGCACGCCAACTTCTCCAACGCCGTCATGCGCGAAGCCGGGGACGAAGAGATCTTCACCAGGATCTGCGAGAACTTCGGCAAGAATATCGATCGGCACATTTCGGTGTATGGCGCCGGCAACGACCAGCGCCTGACCGGCCTGCACGAAACCCAGGCGATCGACGTGTTCAGCTATGGCATTTCCGACCGGGGCGCGTCGATCCGGATTCCGGTGGCGACGATTCAGGCAGGCTGGAAAGGCCGGCTCGAAGACCGTCGGACCGCATCCAATGCCGACCCGTACAAGGTCGCTGCGGCGATCATCCGCTCGACCAAGGAAGCGCTGGCGGACTGAAGTGCAGGATGGGGCCGGCGTCTCGTCTGGCCTCATCCGGCTCGCCGCCTCGCGTGGGCCAGCAAGCCGTGCAAAGGCGCATCGACTATCGGCGGCTGCTCGATGGCCTGAGCACTGCGGTATTGCTGCTCGACGGCGACTTGCGGATTTGCCTGGTCAATCCGGCCGCCGAAAGCCTGCTCGGGATGAGCTCGCGCCAGGCCGTCGGTCTCTGCGTTGACGAGCTGCTTGCCGATGGCGGCGAAGATGTCGCAGCGATCACGCAGGCTCTCGCCAAGCGTAATGGCTATACCAAGCGGCGCTCGCGCCTGGGCCTGCCCCACGGCAAGATCACCGAACTCGACTATACCGTCACGCCCATCGACTGCGAGGGGGAATTGCTCGCCTTGCTGGAAATGAACTCGCTGGAACATTCGCAACGAATCGACCGGGATCAGCTCCTCAGCTCCACCCGGACAACGACCCGGGAACTGCTTCGCGGCCTCGCCCACGAGATCAAGAATCCGCTTGGCGGCCTTCGCGGTGCGGCCCAGTTGCTGGAACGGGAACTGCCCGATGCCGGGCTCGCCGAGTACACCAGCGTCATCATCAGCGAAGCCGACCGCCTGCGCAATCTCGTCGAGCGCCTGACGGGGCACCGCAAGACCCTGGAAAGGCGCCACGTCAATATCCACGAAGTCGTCGAACGCGTGCGCAATCTCGTCGAAGCCGAACTCGATGGCCAGGGAATCCGCCTGGTCAGGGATTACGACCCGAGCATCCCCACGCTGCTCGCGGACCCGGAACAACTGATCCAGGCCCTGCTCAATATCGCGCGCAACGCCGTGCAGTCGCTTTCAAGCCCGGTCGTACACCACGATCTGGGCAAGATCGTGCTGCGCACCCGCGCCACGCGCAATGTCGCCTTCGGCCAGCATTCGCGCCACCCGGCGATATCGGTGGAAGTCATCGACAACGGCCCCGGAATTCCCGAGCGCCTGGGCGAATCGATCCTGTTTCCGATGGTCACGGGCCGCGCCGAAGGCATGGGGCTCGGCCTTCCCATCGCCCACGCCATCGTCAGCGAGCACCACGGACTGCTCGAATACGAAAGCGAGCCCGGTCGCACGTGCTTCCGCCTGCTGCTACCGTATCAGATGCCCTATCACGGCGCGACGGCCGCCCCGGAGCAGACGGAGGGAGAGCCATGAGCGCATCTTCGCTGATCTGGATCGTCGATGACGACCGTTCGGTTCGCTGGGTGCTGGAAAAATCCTTCAGCGGCGCGGGCCTCGCCAGCGAAAGCTTCGACAACGGCGAGAAGCTGCTTGATCGCCTGCGCCACGAAACGCCTGACGCAATCATCAGCGACATCCGCATGCCGGGAATCGATGGCCTGGAACTGCTTGCCACGATCAAGGGCTCGCACCCCGAATTGCCGATCATCATCATGACCGCCCATTCCGACCTCGATAGCGCGGTCTCTTCCTACAGCCACGGCGCATTCGACTACCTGCCCAAGCCTTTCGACATCGAGGATGCCGTCGCGATCGCGCGGCGCGCACTCGTCCACGCGCAAGAGCGGCAGGGGAAAGCCGCCGTGCAGAACCACGGGGAGACCAGGCCAACTCCCGACATCATCGGCGAGGCGCCGGCCATGCAGGAAGTGTTTCGCGCCATCGGGCGACTGGCGCAGTCCCACGTCTCGGTGCTGATCCATGGCGCGTCGGGAACCGGCAAGGAACTCGTCGCGCGAGCCTTGCACCAGCATGGCCCGCGTCGCGACGGGCCATTCGTCGCCTTGAACGTCGCCGCGATTCCTGCGGAACTGATCGAGTCGGAACTGTTCGGCCACGAGAAGGGCGCTTTCACGGGCGCCAACTCGCGGCGCATCGGCCGCTTCGAACAGGCCAACCATGGCACGCTGCTGCTCGACGAAATCGGCGACATGCCGGCGGAAACTCAGACGCGCCTGCTACGCGTGCTTTCGGAAGGCGAGTTTCATCGGGTCGGAGGGCATCTGCCGGTCCAGGTCGATGTTCGCATCATCGCCGCGACCCATCAGAATCTCGAGCAGCTTGTCGATGAGCGCCGCTTCCGCGAGGATCTGTTCCATCGCCTCAACGTGATCCGCATCCACGTGCCGAAACTGAGCGAACGGCGCGAGGACATCCCGCGTCTGGCGCGGCATTTCCTCGCTCGCGCCGCGACCGAGCTCGACGTGCCGGCCAAGGCCTTGCGCCCGGAAACGGAAAAGTATCTGCGAGGACTGACCTGGCCTGGCAATGTGCGGCAACTGGAAAACTTCTGTCGCTGGATTACCGTCATGGCTTCCGGTCGCGAGGTGCATATCACCGACCTGCCGCCAGAACTCGCCGAACAGCGCGAACAGCCCGGGGCAATGCGCAACTGGACCGGGGAGCTCAAGTCCTGGGCCGAAGAGCAGCTCGATGCGGGCAATATCGGCATCCTCGAAGAGTCGACCCGGGCTTTCGAGCGCACCATGATCGAGGTCGCGCTGAAGCACAGTGCTGGCCGCAAGCAGGACGCCGCAGTGCTGCTAGGCTGGGGCCGCAACACCCTCGCCCGCAAGATCAAGGAGCTCGAAGCGAGCACGGGCGACTAGAACGGCCCGGAAAGGAATCCGGTAGCAAGCGCGGCAGCGCTCAGCCCAAAGCCAGTGGCGCCTATGGAGCGGCTCGCCTATTGCGTCAACGGCGGCGCTTCGCCTTGACCGTTGCCGCCTTGCTGCGCGCGCTGTTCAGCCTGACGCTTTTTCTGTTCCGCATACACGGCGTCGAAGTTGATCGGCGACAGCATGAGCGCAGGAAAGCTGCCCTTGGTAACGATCGAATCGACCGCTTCCCGGGCGTAGGGAAACAGGATATTGGGGCAGAGCGCCGCCAGTACCTGTTCGAGCTGCTGGGGCTGCATGTTGACGCAGGCGAAAATCCCGGCCTGCTGCACCTCGACGAGAAACGCGGTTTCCTCTTCGACCTTGGCATCGACGGTCAAGGTCAATATGACCTCGTAGGAATTCTCCTCGTGCTTCCGCGAACGGCTTTTGACTTCGAAATTGATTTTCGGCTTCCACTGCCCGGTGAAAACTCCGGGGCTGCGCGGCGACTCGAAGGAAAAGTCCTTCAGGTAGATGCGCTGCAAGGCGAATTGCGGCGCTTTTGCGTCGGCTTGGGGCTGTTGCGCCGCTCCGCCGCCATTTTCCGCCTGCCGGTCTTGCTCGTTCTGTCCGTTCTGTTCGTTCTCAGCCATGGTGGCTCCCTGTTGCGCGGCTTCGGGCTGCGGCCCGGAAAGCCGTCATTTCTGAATCAGCGGGAAGGACCGCGCGGTCCATTCCGCGATGCCTCCGGCCAATCTGACGACATTGTCGTGGCCGGCTTCCTCGATGCTCTTGACTGCAGCGCCGGATTGCTGCCCCATCTTGCATACGACCAGTTTCGGCTTGCCCTTGTGCTTGTTGAGCTCGGCCATGCGCTGCTTGAGCTTGGCCAGGGGGATATTCACCGCGCCGGCGATATGGCCCTGCTCAAACTCCTTTTTTTCCCGCACATCGACGACCAGGGCAGCTTCCCGATTGATGAGCATCACCGCCTGCTGCGGGCCTATCGCTCGGGCCGCAGTGCGAACATGGTACACGATGATGGCCAGCAGGGACACCACCCACAAGCCCGTCAAGATGGGATGATTGCCAATGAATTCAATAAATTGCGCCATGCCCAGAGCTTAGGTGGAGAGTGCGTGGAAAGCCTGTGCCGGAAAGGCGAGGCCTGACCAGCCAAACCGGCAGCGCAGTATACACTCCTTGCCCCGCTTTGAGATAGCACATGTGCTGAACCAGCACAGTGGGTAGACAGGACTTTCCCACCCTGGGCGGGCTTGATGGACGAGTGCCACCGGAGCGCGGTTCGGGC
>RKSA01000044.1 GCA_007571115.1 Gammaproteobacteria bacterium | reverse complement strand
GCCGTCGATCTGGTAGACGCTGCTCTCGTAGCCGGGGGGGTCGGTCCAGTTCGTCGCCGAGGACTTCTTGTAGCGCACATGGTGTCTGCGGGCGATCGAGACATGGGTCCATTTCACGGTCAGCCTGCCGTCGCCTGGAGCCAGTGCAACCCCTTTTGGCGTGACGTCGAGCAGGTGGAACTCGTAGATAGCACCGCTGGCGAGCGGCAGCGGCGACTGTCCTGAATAGGCTTGATAAAAGAGGAAATGGCCGTTTTTCCTGAGCCTCCATCGAGACGCGGACGAACCGGCACCGCGCTGGACGATGAATCGCCCATCAAGCGGGCTAGGCAGAAGTTCGAGGCTTCCGGCGCTATTGGCAAAGGAAATGGAAGGCCTGCCGTTGCCATACAGCTCATGGAAGCCTTTCAGCCTCAAGCCGCCACCGATGCCGGTCAACGCATGGGCGGTCACCATTCCATAGACGTGTCCCGATTCATCCGAGTATCCCGTGGCGACATCTTCGCTGCCCGCCACCATGATGGTGGAGAGGAATGCTTCCTCGACATTCGCGGTCTCGTCATCGACCACGCGAACGGTCACTGCGGCAGTGCGGCCCTGGTAGTCCGCGTCGCTGCTTGCGCTGGCATGGGTGACGCTGACGTCACGCTTGTTGCCGGGATTCTGGGCATCATCATCGACGCCGCTGGCCGTGACCGCCTGGGCAATGTTCCAGTTGGCAGTCGTGAAACTGAGCGAGGCAGGGGCCACGGTGGCTGCGCCCGTGTCGGACGAGGCCAGCGAGACGGTGACATTGGCGCTCGGCGCCTCGGAGAGCTTGACGGTCCATGTCGCCCTGCTGTGGGCGCTGTTCTGGCTGTTCTCAAGCAGCGTGCGGCTCGTTGCAGAGAGAACGATGTTCTTGCTTGGGTCGCCATCGGTCTGGGCCTGGGCCGCGAACGCGGGCAGCAGTGCCAGCAGCAGCGCGAGCAAGGCGCGGCGCGGTTTGAAGCAGGACATGCTTGCCGGTTTCGGGTCGTTCAGGAATGCGTTGATCGGGTTGCTCATTCGTTTTCTCTCCTCACTCTACCTGCTCTCTCCCTGTTCCATCTCCTCTTTCTCCTCACGTCCATTTCTGCATTTCTGCATTTCTGCGTTTCGGCATGGTCTCGCGCTCGCGGGGTCGCGGAATATCCCTCTGTCAGACGAGTCTATCATTCATATGACTCGAATGCGACAAAAAAACTTCCATTTTGTAACAGTTGAAGGCGTGGCCCGTTCGAAGCCAGCAGGGAAGCGGTTTCGCGACAGGAGGCTGATGTTGCGGCCTTGTTCGAGGCGCCGTTCGACAGCGACGCTTGGGAAGCCGTATAATCGGCGCTCGCTGGCTGCCGTTACGGGCAGTGGGCGAATGCATGGAAAGGCATGAAAATGCATGGGAATGCATGGGAATGCATGAAAAGGCACAAAGGCGCGTAGCTCAGTTGGTTAGAGCGCTACCTTGACATGGTAGAGGTCACCAGTTCGAATCTGGTCGTGCCTACCATTATCGCGAAACCTGGTCGCAAATCCTGGAAAACTGGTGTCGTCGCGGCGCTGTTGCTCGCAACGAGCCTTGATCGACTGAAAGACCGACTGGAATCGACATGCTGACGGTACGCCTGCCCGACGGCAGCAGCAGAGCATACGACGAGCCCGTCTCGATTGCCGAGATCGCGCGATCGATCGGCCCCGGCCTCGCCAAGGCCGCGCTCGCAGGGCGCGTTGACGGCGAGCTCGTCGATATTTCCCACGTCGTCGAAGCCGACGCTGCGGTCGCCATCGTCACCGACCGCGAAGCCGACGGCCTCGAAGTGCTGCGCCATTCCTGCGCACACATCATGGCCCAGGCCGTGCAAAGGCTGTTTCCCGAGGCCCAGGTGACGATCGGCCCCGTCATCGACGACGGCTTCTACTACGATTTTGCCTACAGTCGCCCCTTCACCCCCGAAGACCTCGCAGCCATCGAGCAGGCCATGGCCGAGATCGTCAAGGAAGACCTCAGCGTCGAGCGGCAATTGCTCGAACGCGACGACGCCGTGCAATTGTTCCGCGACATGGGCGAGCACTACAAGGTCGAGATCATCGAATCGATCCCTTCCGACGAACCGCTGTCGTTCTACCGGCAAGGCGAATTCATCGATCTCTGCCGCGGCCCCCACGTGCCGAATACCGGCAAGTTCAAGGCATTCAAGCTGACTTCGGTTGCCGGCGCGTACTGGCGAGGCGATTCGAAGCGCGAGATGCTGCAACGCATCTACGGCACCGCCTGGCCGAACAGCAAGGAGCTGCGGCTGCACCTGCGCCGCCTCGAAGAGGCGGAAAAGCGCGACCACCGCAAGATCGGCAAGCAGCTACGGCTGTTCCACTTCCAGGAAGAGGCGCCAGGCATGGTGTTCTGGCACCCGAAGGGCTGGACGATCTACCAGGTGATCCAGTCGTACATGAAACAGGCCCAGGACGCCAACGGCTATCTCGAGATCAACACTCCGCAGCTCGTTGATTTCTCGCTGTGGGAAAAATCGGGCCATGCCGCGAAGTTTTCCGAGGAGATGTTCACCGTCGAGTCGGACAATCGCCACTACGCGATCAAGCCGATGAACTGCCCCTGCCACGTGCAGGTGTTCAACCAAGGCCTGAAAAGCTACCGGGATCTGCCGATGCGGCTCGCCGAATTCGGCTCCTGCCACCGCTATGAACCCTCGGGGAGCATGCACGGCCTGATGCGCGTGCGCAATTTCGTCCAGGACGACGGCCACGTCTTTTGCACCGAGGAGCAGATCCAGTCCGAAGTCGCGCATTTCATGGACTTCCTGTTCGCCGTGTACCGCGATTTCGGCTTCGACGAGGTGCTGCTGCGGCTTTCCACCAGGCCCGAGAAGCGCGTCGGCGCCGACGAATTGTGGGACCGCGCCGAGGATGCCTTGCGTCAGGCCCTCGATGCCACCGGTCGCGAATGGGAGCTGGTGCCGGGCGAGGGTGCCTTCTACGGCCCGAAGATCGAGTACTCGCTGCGCGACTGCATGGGCAGGCTGCAACAGTGCGGAACGATCCAGGTCGATTTTTTCACCGCCGAGCGGCTCGGTGCGCAATACGTCGCCGAGGACAACAGCCGCAGGACTCCGGTGATGCTGCATCGCGCAGCGCTCGGCTCCTTCGAACGCTTCATCGGCGTATTGCTCGAGCATTACGGCGGCGAACTGCCGACCTGGCTCGCGCCGGTGCAGGCCGTGGTCATGAACATCACCGACAATCAGGCGAAGGATTGCAAGAAAATCGAGCAAACCTTGAAGAACAAGGGCTTCAGGGGCATTTCGGACTTGAGAAATGAAAAGATCGGCCTTAAAATCCGCGAGCACGAGATGCAGAAGACTCCCTGGCTGCTCGTGGTCGGTGACCGCGAAGCGCGCTCGGGAACGGTATCGGTGCGCAAGCGCGGAGGAAACGATCTGGGCGTAATGACCATCGAGGAATGTTGCGAACGCATCAGCGCCGATGTTGCCAGGTATGGCCGCGGGGCGCCTGTGGCGCTTGCTGGCGGAAAGCCGAATGAAAGCGAAGCGCTGACGAGATGAGGAGCGAGTCGAAAAGGGCGATCGTCAACGATGCGATCGACGTGCCCCAGGTGCGGCTGATCGGTGCCGATGGCAGGCAGGTCGGGATCGTCCCCATCGAGGAGGCCCGGGCCGCCGCTGCCGAGGCCCAGCTCGATCTGGTATTGATCGTTCCCGACGCAGAGCCTCCGGTTTGCAAGATTCTCGACCACGGCAAGCACGTTTTCGACCTGAAGAAGCAGCGCGCAGCGAATCGCAAGAAGCAGCGGCGCGTCCATGTCAAGGAGGTCAAGTTCAGGCCGGGAACCGAACAGGGCGACTATGACGTAAAATTGCGCAACCTCGTCCGTTTCCT
Source organism: Gammaproteobacteria bacterium (assembly GCA_007571115.1). Classification (GTDB taxonomy): domain Bacteria; phylum Pseudomonadota; class Gammaproteobacteria; order Pseudomonadales; family Pseudohongiellaceae; genus UBA9145. The sequence continues at coordinate 4,423 of RKSA01000044.1, read as the reverse complement.
CACCGATGGCGACAAGACCAAGGTCTCGCTGCGTTTCCGCGGCAGGGAAATGGCGCATCAGCACATCGGCCAGGAGCTGATCGAGCGCATCCGCGAGGATCTCGCCGAATACGGCATCGTGGAGCAGGAACCGAAAATGGAAGGCCGGCAGATCGTCATGGTGCTCGCACCGCTCAGGCGGCGCGGCAAAAGCCAGGAAAAGCCCCAGGAGGGCAGTTCATCATGAGCAATGCAAAAGCGAAAACCAAACGCGGCGCCGCCAAGCGATTCAAGGCGACGGCTTCGGGCTACAAACGCAAGTCCGCCAACCGCAGCCACATCCTGACCAAGATGACTCCCAAGCGCAAGCGTCATTTGCGTGGCGTATCTTCGGTCAACCCTGCCGACCAGAAGGCCGTCAAGCGGATGCTTGGCGACAAGTAGCGATCGCTGCGGCTTCGCTTCGCGAGACTGCAATTCGCTTCGAGAGACGGCAAAGAGACTGCAAGCCGTAAACGCTGCGGACCCGGGCCGCAACCAGGCTGCAACCAGATTGTAACCAGACTGCAAGGAGAACGAAAGTGGCGCGAGTGAAACGTGGAGTCGTCGCCAAGCGACGGCACAAGAAAGTGCTGGAACGGGCCAAGGGCTATTATGGCGCGAGGAGCCGGGTATTCCGCGTCGCCAAGCAGGCAGTGACCCGGGCCGCCCAGTACGCGTATCGCGATCGCCGCGCGCGCAAGCGCGAGTTCCGCGCGCTGTGGATCACGCGAATCAATGCCCAGGCCCGGCAATGCGGCATCAGCTATAGCCAGTTCGTCGCCGGGCTGAAAAAGGCCAATATCGAGATCGACCGGCGCGTGCTGGCGGACCTCGCAGTCCACGACAAGGCCGCGTTTTCAGCGATCGTCGAACAGGCAAAAGCGTCCCTGGCCGCCTGATCGAAGCATCGGGAGGCCGCATGAGCGAGCTTGACGAACTTCTCGCGCAAGCGCTCTCTGCGGTCGCGCAAAGCGCTGACGAGCAAGCGCTCGAATCGCTCAGGGTCCACTATCTCGGCCGCAAGGGCCTGTTCACCGCACATCTGAAAAAGCTCGGCGCCCTGCCCGCCGAGCAAAGGCCCGCCGCAGGGAAAAGCGTCAACCTCGCCAAGCAGCGCTTGCACGATGCGATCAATTCGCGCCGCGAAGCCTTGCAAAAGCAGTCCCTCGAAGCGCGCCTGCGGGCCGAGCGGATCGACGTCAGCCTGCCCGGCCGACGCCGCGCGACGGGTGGCCTGCATCCCGTCACGATTACCATCGAGCGAATCACCGCGATTTTCGCTTTGGCCGGCTACGAAGTCGCCGAAGGCCCGGAAATCGAGGACGAATACCACAATTTCGAGGCGCTCAACATCCCCGCCAACCACCCCGCGCGGGCGATGCACGACACCTTCTACGTCGAGCCGGGAACCGTGCTTCGCACGCATACCTCGCCGGTGCAGGTTCGCGTCATGGAGCAGAGCGAGCCGCCGTTCCGCATGATTTGCCCCGGTCGCGTCTACCGCTGCGATTCCGACCTCACGCATACTCCGATGTTCCACCAGGTCGAGGGCCTGCTCGTTGATGACTCGGTGACCATGGCGGCGATGAAAGGCACCATCGTCAGCTTCCTGCGCAACTTTTTCGAGCAGGAGGTGAAGGTCCGCTTCAGGCCCTCGTATTTTCCCTTCACCGAGCCTTCTGCCGAAGTCGACATGAGCTGCGTCAGTTGCGGCGGTGTCGGCTGCCGCATCTGCAGCGGCACTGGCTGGCTTGAAGTCATGGGCTGCGGCATGGTGCATCCCCGGGTGCTTGAAATGTCCGGGGTCGATCCCGGCAGGTACACGGGCTTCGCCTTCGGCCTTGGCGTCGAGCGGCTGGCGATGCTGCGCTACCGGGTCGGCGACCTGCGAATGTTTTTCGCCAACGACGCGCGCTTTCTCGAGCAATTCCAATAGGTCAGGCGATAGATCGGACGGTCGGACGATGATTTTCAGCGAATCGTGGCTCAGGGAATGGCTCGACATTCCCTTCGACACCGACGAACTCCTGGAGCGCCTGACGATGGCGGGCCTCGAAGTCGCTGGCGCGACCCGCGTTGCTGGTGATTTTTCCGCTGTTGTCGTTGCCGAGCTGCTCGCTGTCGAAGCGCATCCCGGGGCTGACAGCTTGCAGCTCTGCCAGGTTGACGATGGCCTTGCGCGCCATCGGGTCGTCTGCGGCGCGACCAATGTCCGGGCCGGAATGAAAGTCGCCTATGCCCGGGTTGGCGCAATTCTCCGCGACGCTGGTAGCTCAGGGTCCGGGGAGAAAACCGCAGGGAAACGCATCGAGGTCAGCAAGATCCGTGGCGTCGATTCGCTGGGAATGCTTTGTTCGGCGGCGGAGCTCGGCATGGCCGAAAGCTCCTCGGGAATCCTCGAACTGCCCTGCGACGCCCCGGTCGGCGCCGAACTGCACGACTGGCTCGGGCTTGACGATGTCAGCATCGAGCTCGACCTGACGCCGAACCGCGGCGACTGCCTGGGAATGCTGGGAATCGCCCGGGACGTCGGCGCGATGCTCGGCCTCGAGGTCGCCAAACCGCAGGTATCCGAGCCTCCAGTAACGATCAGCGACGAGTTTCCCGTGCGGATCAGCGCCGCGAGCGAATGCCCGCGCTATCTTGGCAGAATCGTTCGCGGAATCGACCTGAACGCCGAAACGCCGCTGTGGATGCGGGAAAAGCTGCGCCGCAGCGGCCTGCGCTGCATCGACCCGGTCGTCGATGTGACCAATTTCGTCCTGCTCGAGCTTGGCCAGCCCTTGCACGCCTTCGATTTCGTCAAGCTGCGGCAATACATCGAGGTGCGCCTCGCCGAGCAAGGCGAAAGCATGAGCCTGCTCGATGGCAAGGCGCTCGAACTGCCGCCTGACTCGCTGGTCATCGCCGATGGCGATGGCGCGGTCGCCCTCGCGGGAATCATGGGGGGCTTGCACACTGCGGTTAGCGAAAGCACTCGCGACGTGTTCCTCGAATGCGCGGCTTTTGCCCCTTTCGCCGTCGCGGGCCGCGCCCGGGCCGCCGGATTGCAGACCGATGCCTCGCAGCGCTACGAACGCGGAGTTGACTGGCGCCTGCAGCAACTCGCGATGGCACGAGCGACGCAACTGCTGCTCGAGATCGCCGGCGGCGCCGCTGGCCCCGTCACCGAAGCGCTCGGCGAACTGCCTGAAGCTGTTCAAGTGCGATTGGAATTTTCCTCGATCAAGCGCTTGCTCGGAATCGAGGTTCCTCGCGAGGAAGTCGTCGAAATTCTCGCGAGGCTCGGTTTCGAGGCCCTGGAACAGGCTCGCGGGCATGTCGTCGTCGCAGTGCCATCGCATCGCTACGACGTGTCGCTCGAGGCCGACCTGATCGAGGAAATCGCGCGCATTCATGGCTACGAGCGATTGCCCCTCGACATGGGTCAAAGTTGCCAAGCCCTGGCGCGGGCGCCCGAAGGGAAAATCGGCAATGCGCGGATTCGCGGCCATCTCGCTGCGCTAGGCTATCAGGAAGTCATCACCTACAGTTTCATCGAGCCGGGGCTGGCAGCGCGTTTTTGCCAGGAGGCGGGCTCGCTTGTGGAGCTGCGCAACCCGATTTCCAGCGACATGTCGGTGCTGCGCAGCAGCCTTGTGCCCGGCCTGGTCGAGACCCTGCGGCACAATGTCAATCGGCAGCGCGAAAACCTGCGCCTTTTTGAAATCGGCCTCGCCTTTGCTCGCCAGCGCGATGGGTTCAGCCAGCGACCGATGCTCGCCGGCCTCGTCGCAGGGCAAAAGGCGCCCAGGCATTGGAGCGATGCCGCAGCAAGCGCAGATTTTTTTGACGCAGACTTTTTTGACGCAGACTTTTTTGACGCAAAAGGTGACCTCGAATCGCTATTCGGCATCGGCGGCAGAATCGTACAGCTCGATTTCCGTGCCGCCGAGCATCCGGGCCTGCACCCGGGGCAGTGTGCGCAAGTGCTGCTGCGCGGCGAGAGCATTGGCCAGCTCGGCGCCTTGCACCCGGCATTGCAGCGCGAGCTCGGGCTTCCCGTCTGCCTCGTTTTCGAATTGCAGCTCGAGGCGATGCGCGGACGCGACCTGGCGAAGGCCCAGGCGCCGTCGCGCTATCCCGAGGTTGGCCGGGAGCTCGCGGTGCTCGTCGGCGAGCAGCATCGGGCTGGCGATATCGCGCAAGTCGCCCGGAATGCTGCCGGCGAATTGCTCACCGGTTTGCGCGTTCTCGATGTCTATCGTGGCGATGCAGTGCCGAAAGGGCTCAAAAGTGTCGCTTTGGGCTTGACCTGGCAGCATCATTCGCGCACTCTTGGCGATAGCGAGATCGACCGGGAAATTGATAGCGTCGTCAAGGCGCTACAGCGCGGTTTTGACGCATCTTTGCGCAATTGAAG
>RKSA01000026.1 GCA_007571115.1 Gammaproteobacteria bacterium | reverse complement strand
CTCGTGATCCAGTACTTTGTCGTCGTGGTCTGGGAGTTCAGCGCCGAGATTTCGTGGATCACCTTCGCCTTGCTGATCTTCAGCATCGCCGTCGTGTACGTGGCGCGGCTGCGAGGCGGCCGCTGGCGCAGCGCCGAACGGCTCGCTGCGGTCATGGCCGAATAGAGAGTTGGCGTTGCCCGCGTGCGGCATTTACCTTGGCTTGGCGCCAAGGCGATCGGGTAGTGGCCCGCAGTTCCAATCGTGCTACGATGGTCGTTGTCCATCTGCTGCCATAGCCTGCATATCGCATAAGCGTGCCAGACTGGCTGAGTCGGGAGTTGCACTAGCCCATGGGGTCTTCTCTGGTCGTTTTGCTTTCGACTTGCAACGGCGAGCGGTTTCTTGCCGAGCAGCTCGATTCGCTGCTTCGGCAAAGCTGGCGCGATTTCGTCGTGCTGGCCCGGGACGATGGCTCCAGCGATGGCAGCAGGGCCTTGCTCGAGGACTACGCTGCGCACCATCCGGAGCGGTTTTGCGTGCTGGCCGAGGATCCGGTCAATCGCGGCGCCAGCGCGAGTTTTGCCAGGCTGCTTGAAACGGCTCTGGCAGGAGGTGCGGCAACCGGGCTGAATCCCGGTTACCTGATGTTCTGCGATCAGGACGACATCTGGGTCGAGGACAAGATCGAACGGCAGATGCGGCTCATGGAGGAGACCGAACAGGGTGATGGCTCGGTTCCGGCGCTCGTGCATGGCGACCTGACTGTGGTATCCCGCGACAACGAGCTGATCGCGCCTTCATTCGCTGCGTATCAGAGGCTCGATATCGAACGCGGCCGCCTCGGCGAGATCGCTGCCAGCAACCCGGTGACGGGCTGCACCGCGCTCATCAATGCCGCGCTCGCGCGTCGCGCATTGCCGATACCCGCAGACGCGATCATGCACGACTGGTGGCTCGCGCTCGTGGCGAGCGCTTTCGGCAAGCTGGCGTATTGCCGCGAGCCGCTGGTCCGTTACCGCCAGCATGGTGGCAATGCCATCGGTGCGCGGCCCCACGTTGCCGCGCGGCTTTCCCGGGCGGCTCATTGGCGTCGGCTGGCGATGGGCGCGGCCAGTTCGCATTTGCTCGAAGTCGGCGCCCAAGCGCGGGCGTTTCTGCGGCAATACCACGACCAACTCGAAGCCGGCCAGCGCCGCAGCTTGCGGCTTTGCTCGCTGTTGCGCCTGCGCCAGGGGCTGTTGCAGCGAATCGTCTACCGGCTCGTTCGGTGATGCATGCTCTCCGCGTCGGCTTGCGGCGAAAGGCGCTATCATTCTCCGGCCTGCGACGAGGCAGGCCGATGGTGCCGGATCATGGATAGTGGACATGGATAATGGAGAGACCCAATCCGCGCCTTGGTGGCACGAGGCCCGGCGGCAGCTTGGCGAGGCCGATCCGGCGCTCGGCAAGATCATCGAAAGCGCCGGAGACGCGATGCTGCAACCGCGCTACGACGCGTTTTTCTCGCTGTCGCGCTCGATCGTCGGCCAGCAGATCTCGGTCCAGGCTGCCGAGTCGGTGTGGCGGAAAGTGTTCACCGCGCTTGGGGAAATCAGCCCCCAGGCAATCATCGGGCAGGACGAGGAAAGCCTGCGCGGATGCGGCCTGTCGCGGCAGAAGGCGCGCTATCTGCTCAGCCTGGCCGGGCATTTCATCGACGGCACTCTGCAACAGCAGCAATGGCATCGAATGGACGACGAAGCCGTGATCGAGCGTCTCGTCCAGGTCAAGGGAATCGGTCGCTGGACCGCCGAAATGTTCCTGATGTTCCATTTGCTGCGCCCCGACGTGCTGCCCGTCGACGACATCGGCATCCAGCGCGCCATCGCCAACCACTTCACCGAAGGGGCTCGCCCCAGCGCCGGGCAAATGCGCGCCATTGCCGAGCCCTGGCGGCCCTGGCGCTCGGTGGCGTGCTGGTATCTTTGGCGCAGCCTCGACGTGATCCCCGTCGAGTATTGAGCCCGCACGAGCGCTCGGGAGGCTCGCTACCGGCGTTTCCGTCAGGCGATCAGGCTTGCCAGGGTTTGCCGGAAGCGCTGTTCCGAGCAGTCCTCGCGAACGGCCTGCTGGGCATTCGCGGCGAGTCGCTCCCACAAATCGGCGTCGCGATACAGGCGCAGGCATTGCCTGGCGAAATCCTCGGGGCTTGCCGCGACGAGCACCTCGTGCTCGTGACGCCAGCCGAGCTGCCCAGCCAGCAGCGGAGTCACCACGGCGGGAATTCCATGGGCCGCGGCTTCGTGGACCTTGTGTGGGATTCCGGCGGCAAAGCGCGTTGGCGCGATGAAGACCCGGCAATTCCGATACACCTCGTCGAGGTTTTCCAGCCGCCCCTTGAAGTGGATGTTGTGCCGCTCGATGCTGACCAGCGAGGGCGCTCCGACAATTCCCGCCACGAGCAGTTGGATCGCTGGAATCTCGCGTTCGATCAATGGCAGGGAATTGCTCGCAAACCACAGCAGCGAATCGACATTGGGCGAATGCTCGGTCTTCAGCGCACCGACGAACAACAGCCCCTGGCGGCCATCGAACGGCGCAGGATCGGCAACGGGTTCGAGGCAATGGCCGAGCACCACGACTGTTTCGTGGCCATGGCAGCGGAACAGCTCGGCTTCGGCTCCGGACACGGCAACGATCGTCGAAGCCTCGTCGGCGAGCTTGACTTCAGCCGACAGGATGCGCTGCCGTTCCTCTTCCCCGATCGTCTCGTCGTGCAATTCGCGCCAGAGCATGTCGCGCCTGGCAAACACCGCCTCGGCGTCGTAGATGATGTTGAAGTCTCTCGCCTGCCTGGGAAGCGTCTGCAACACCGAATTGAAGAAGGCCATGTTCGTCGGGCGGCTGACCATGACGTGCCGATAGAAGCCGGCTCGCTCGATGAGCAGCTTCGCGAGGCCCGAACGACCGCTCCCCAATAGCACCTCGACATTCCCCGGCAAGGTCCGGTAGACCTCCTGCCAATCGTCGACGGGAAATTGCAGCGGATAGAACGTGACGTTGACGGGCATCCCGGCGAGCAGGCTGACGACGTGCCGGCAACGCGGATAGCCGCTGCCAAGGCTGGCGTGGGGAACCGCGTCGTCGATCACGAGCATGTTGGAAAGGCCATTGCTCGTTCGCCCATGAACGAGCCGGTTCGGCTCGGCTTCGCGCTGGCCTTGCAGAAACTCGGCGTGTTTCTCGCGGAACCTGGCGCGGTTCCGCTCTTGCAGGCTGGCCGCCTTCGCGAGGCTGCCGGTGCTGGCGAATTCGTAATGCCGCACCCGGGCCTGGGGCTCGTAGATGATGCGCAACCCTTGCTGGCGAAGCCGAACGCAGAAATCCGACTCCTCGTAGTACGCCGGGGCGAAATCCTCGTCGAAGCCGCCAAGTTCGCGGAACCGAGCGGTCGCGAACAGCAGGAAAGCTCCCGAACAATAGTCGACTTCCCTGCGGAACTGGAAAGCGCCGTCGTCGGGGTTCGCGCCGCGGCCGTAGCCGGCGCAGGAGCCATCGCGCCAGATGATGCTGCCGGCTTCCTGCAGCTTGCCATCGAGCATCTCGATGCGGCCGCCGACTGCGCCAGCGCTGGGCTCTTCCCGCAATGCTGCCAAGGCGGCGCCGAGTGCGCCGGGCTCGATGAAGGCATCGTTGTTCAGCAGCAGCAGAAACTCGCCATTGGCGAGTTTCGCGCCTTGATTCACGGCCTTGACGAAACCGAGGTTCGCCGAGTTGCGAACGAGCTTCACGTTGTGCAGCCTGTCGAGCAATTTGCTGCTGCGGTCGGTGCTGGCGTTATCGACGACGATCAGCTCGAACGGAACGTCGGCGTTGTCGAGCAGCGCTTGCAGGCACGCGAGGCTGAGATGGGCCTGATTGAAAAACACGAGCAACACCGACAGGACCGGGGTCTCTGCCGGAACCGTCAAGGTCTCGTCGCTGGCGAGGAATTCGTCGAGGGCCTTGATCGCCTGCTGATCGAAGGAGCTCTTGTGATCGACGGGCCGCTGCGCGGGGCTGGTGCTCTCGTCTGGTTTCTCAGCGGCCAGCTTGACCTGTTCGACCTTGCTGTCTTGCGTTGTCGAGTTTGCTTTTTCTGTTTGGCCTGCCTGGTCTGCCTGGTCGACAGCTTGGCGTTCTGGCGGGTCAACGGCGGGCATGGCGGGGCTGCGATCTGGGGCCACCGGCGCATGGCTTTCAGGCAGCGAGCCCGACCAGGCCTTGAGCCGCTTGCCGATAGCGCGATAGGGGCGCGTTAGCTGCCAGCTTCGGGAGCGGAAAACTTCTTCGAGCTGGGCTTGCAATTGCCTGATCGTATCGTGCAGGTGCATGTTCGCTGCCTGCAAGTCGTGAATCTTCGAGTTCAGGCGCATGGCAATGCGCTCGTGTCTGCGTTCCTGTTCGCGTTCCTTGCGCTCATGCTCGCGTTGCAGTTGCTCGCGCTCGCTCTCCATGCACTCACGCTCGTTTTGCATGCGTTGCCGCTCCTCTTCCATCTTCTTGCAAGAGTCCTGGTGGGCTTGGCGTTCCCGCCACAGTTCGGCCTGCAGCCCGGTCGAGTTGCCTTCGGCTTTCTGCTTGGCGAGGGCGAGCCGCTCGATCTCCCTGCCCAGATCGTCGATTCGTTCGCTGCTTTGGTCCCATTCGCGCTGATTCGCTCCGAGCAGCCGGTTCAGTCGCGCACCGCCCCATTGGCACAGCCATTTGTCATAAATCGCCGATCGCGCCTTGCCGAGGCGATGTTCGGGATCGAAGCGTTGCAGATGATCGGCGAGGCCACCGGTCTGCGATGTTCCGCCTTCGCGGTAGAAGGCGGTGCAGTGATCGACATGGTGAAAGTCGGTGCGCTCGCTCAGTTGCAGCCAGAAATCCCAGTCTTCGAGGATTTCGAAAGCTTCGTCGAAGCGGCAGCCTTCCTCGACGAGTTCGCGAGCGAACAGCATCGAATGCAGCGGGATGTAGTTGTCTTTCATCAGTAGCAGCCGATCGAAGGGTTGCTGGAAGGTTTCCAGCACCGCCTTGCCCGACACGTCGGTCTTGCGCGTGCTGCTGTAGGCGGCGCGGATCCGGTTCTGACCGGTCAGAACCGCGAGCAGCGATTCTACGTGATCGGGAGCGAGCCAGTCGTCTTCGTCGAGCAATAGCAGGTAGTCGCCCTGGGCGTGGTCAAGGCCGAAATTCGCAGCGCGGGGGCGAGATAGCGGCGAATCGGGAAGGGCGAACGACATCGGCTTGCCGGCGCAGGCTTGCTGATACGCCGCCTCGCCGCGTGCAGCCGCGTCGACGAGCACGATTTCGAGCGGCGCGTGGGTCTGCGCCGCTGCGGAAGCGAGCGCCTCGCCAAGTTCGGCCCGGCCGACGGTTCGGCAGATGATGGAAACCAGCGGTGGTCGCGGTTCCGATGCTGTGTTCGCCATGAGAGCTTGCGTTTGGCTGCCTAGTTTCCGGCAGTCGCGGATTCGAGGCACAAGGCGAGCATGGCGCCTGTGGCTTCGGCGATAAAATCGATGAACATCGTTTCCATATGCACCGTGAAGTACTCGGCCGAGCCATGCCCGAGCGCCAGCAGTGCGAGCGGTTTCCCCTTTGCCGTGAGCGGACAGAGCGCCGTGGACTGCACATCGATGCCGGTATCGGGAAACAGCCAGCCGATCCGCCCTTCGCTTTGCGGCCCGCAGTGCGCCTTGTTCAGGCGGAACACATCCTTGAACTCTTCGCGCATCAATGCGCCGTCCTCGACCCGGAACTCGCCTTCCGGCAACGGGGCGTGATCGTCGAGGAAGATGAACTCGATCGTCTCGACGCCGGTTCGCGCGAGCAAATGCGTCTTTGCCGTCGTCGTGACCTGCCTGGCATTCCGGGTTTCGAGCAAGGCGAGCACGAGTTCCTTGGTGATCGCGAAAAGCTGCTCGCTGCGACGGCCGTTTTCAAGCAGTTCCCCAACCGTTCGACTGGAACTGTCGAAGCGCCGCCGCAGGAAATCGACCTGGCGTTCGAGCAGCGAAACGGCGCCGCCCGAATCGTGGGGAAGCGACAGATCGGTCAGCAGTTCCTCGTGTTGCAGGAAAAACTCCGGGTGCGTGGCGAGGTAGTCGGCAACCTGGCTGGCGCTTGGTGTGGCGACCGTCTCGCCCGCTTGGACGCCGGCCTGTTCTGGCGCGGCAGTGGCTTTCTCGTTCATAAGGTCACGATTCCCTCGTAGACGGCTTGCGCCGGGCCGGACATGAAAACGGCTGCGCTTGCGCCTTGCCATTCGACGCGCAATTCACCGCCGGCAAGCAACACGCGAACCGGGCTGTCGAGCGAGCCCGACTCGATTCCGCTGACTGCGGCGGCACAGGCGCCGCTGCCACAGGCAGGCGTTTCTCCCGGGCCGCGTTCGTGAACCCGCAAGCCGATGCGCTGGCGGTTTTCCACCTTCATGAACCCCACATTGACTCCGGCGGGGAAGTCGCAGTGGTTTCCCAGCGCCTCCCCTATCTCCTTTACGGCAGCATTCGCCAGGTCTTCAACCTCGATGACCGCGTGGGGATTGCCCATCGATAGTGCGGCAAAATGCACCTCGATTCCGGATGGCGCCAATTCGCGTTGATAGAGCCGCTGCTGGCGGCTGGCGAGAAATGGCAGGGCTGCCGGCCTGAAGTCCGGGACTCCCATGTCGACTTCGACATTTCCATTTTCATTGCTGTTGTCGTTGTCGAGCAGCCGCAGCGTCAAGGTGCGGTTTACCGTCGACACGACGATGCGATCACTCGCGCAAAGCCCCTTGTCGCGGATGAATCGGGCCAGGCAGCGAGCGCCGTTGCCGCAATGCTCGACTTCCGCGCCATCGGGGTTGAAGATGCGATAGTGAAAATCGGCACCGTCCTGCCGGGCCGGTTCGAGCACGAGCAACTGATCGAATCCGATTCCGCGCCTGCGGTCGGCGAGAGCGGCGATTTGCCTGATCGGCAAGGCGGCTTCGCGGCGCGTCCAGTCGATGACCACGAAGTCGTTGCCGAGGCCGTGCATCTTGGTGAACGGGATTTGCATGATATGCCAGCCTCAGCCGGGCCAGACCGATTCGAGAGCGAGCTGCTCGCCGAGCCGTTCGCGCCTGCGCGCGATGTGGAACTGGTCGCCAGCGACGATGACTTCCGCAGCGCGTTCGCGGGAATTGTAGTTGCTGCTCATGACGAAGCCATAGGCGCCGGCTCCGCGTACCGCGAGCAGATCTCCCGCCTGCACGCACAATTTCCGCTCCTTGCCGAGAAAGTCGGCGGATTCGCAAACCGGCCCGACGACATCGCAAAGAACGTGCTCGCCGTTTCGCCGCCGCACCGGGATGATGTCCTGCCAGGCGCCATACAGCGCCGGGCGGAGCAAGTCGTTCATGGCGCCATCGACAACCGCGAAATTGCGCGAGGCATTCGACTTCAGGTATTCGACCTGGGTGACGAAAATTCCCGCATTGGCGGCGATCGAGCGGCCCGGCTCGACGACAAGTTCGAGTTCGCGCCCAATGAGGCGGCTCGCGACCGCGTGCAGCAATTGCCCTGGCTCTGGCGGCGCTTCGTCGCCATAGCGCACGCCGAGCCCGCCGCCGATGTCAAAATGACGCAGGTGGATTCCTTCGCTGGCGAGTTCGTCGACGATCGGCAGCAGCCGGTCGATGGCGTCGAGAAATGGCTCGACGCTCGTCAATTGCGAGCCGATGTGGCAGTCGATGCCAACGGGCTCGAGCGCCGGCAGGCTCGCCGCGAGACGATACAGCCTGCGCGCGCGTTCGGCGGGAATGCCGAACTTGCTTTCCTTCAGCCCGGTGGCGATGTAGGGATGCGTGCCGGCGTCGACGTCGGGATTGATGCGCAGCGAAATCGGCGCCGAGCATCGAAGGCTTGCCGCGATGTCGCTGATCCGCTCGAGTTCGGCTTCCGATTCGACGTTGAAACAGCGGATTCGCGCCTCGAGGGCTTGGCGAATCTCCCTGGCGCTCTTGCCGGGCCCCGAGAACACGGTCTTGTCCGCCGCTCCTCCGGCGGCGAGCACGCGCTCGAGCTCGCCTGCCGAGACGATGTCGAAGCCGCTGCCGAGCCGCGCCATGACGTTCAGCACCGCGAGATTCGAATTGGCCTTGACGGCGAAGCAGATCAGGCCGCCCCGTGCCCCGAGCGCTTGCCGGTAGACCCGGTAGTGATGCTCGAGGGTCGCCCGGGAGTAGATGAAGCACGGAGTGCCGACCTCGGCTGCAAGCTCGGCAACTGCGAGGTCTTCGGCGAACAATGCATCGCCACGATACAAGAAGTGGTCCATTGCGCAGGCTCGGGGCGGCAAGTCTAGCGGTCGGGGGCAACGGCAGCCACGTGCAGCGCGGCTGGCTCCACCGGCTCAGGCCGCACCAGTCCGCCTTTCTGTCCGCAGG
>RKSA01000255.1 GCA_007571115.1 Gammaproteobacteria bacterium | reverse complement strand
GCCGCGCCCGGCGGGTCGATGGTCGGCGAGGTTGCGGCGGCGCCTGAACTCGGCAGTTTTGGCATCGATCTTAGCAGCCAGAACGCGGCGATTCGTCCGGGGGACGATTTCTTCCGTTTCGCCAATGGCCGCTGGCTCGACGAGTTCGAATTGCCGGCCGACCGCAGCGACTACGGCTCGTTTTCGGTCCTTGCGGACCGCTCCGACGAGCGGGTGCGATCGATCATCGAGGATCTTGCCGCCATGGACCCGGCGCCGGGCTCGATCGAGCAGAAGATCAGCGACTATTTCCAGAGCTACATGGACACTGAAACCCTGAACGGGCTTGGCATCAGTCCATTGCTTCCGGATCTTGCCGCCATCGACGCGATTTCGACCATGGAAGAGCTCGTCAGCGCCTTCGGTCGCGCGCAAATCGACAATACCGCGAGCCCCTTCGCGTTCTTCATCGGCGCCAATCGCGCCGACCCGAACCAGCACCAGCTCGTGCTGACGCTGACCTGGCTGAGCCTGCCGGATCGCGACTACTATCTCGTCGATACCGAAGAATACCTGCGCGTCCGCGAGGAATTCGTCGCCCACATAGGGCGAATGCTCGATTTCGCCGACAGCGCCGACTCCGCAGCCCAGGCCGAAGCCGTGCTGGCGCTGGAAACGCGCATTGCCGAACATACCTGGCCCCGGGCGCAACGCCGCGATCGCGACCTGACGTTCAACCCGATGTCGTGGGACGAGTTCGTTGCCGACTATCCCGGTTTTGACTGGGACTCGTATTTCAGCGCTGCGGGAATCGACGAACTCGACAGCCTGAACGTCAACTATCCTAGCGCCATGGCACCGGTGGTCGCACTCGTCAGCGAGACTCCCATCGAGGACTGGAAAAGCTATTTGCGCTACCGGCTCATCGCTGGCAGCGCCAGCGTGCTTTCCGAGGAGATCGACCAGGAGGCGTTCCATTTCTATTCGACGGTCTTGCGCGGAGTTCCCGAGCAGCGCGAACGCTGGGAGCGTGGCGTGGCCCGGGTCGGCTCGCGGAATAGCCTCGGCGAGGCTCTTGGACAAATTTACGTGCAACGGCACTTCCCCGAGTCGGCCAAGGAGCAGATGCAGGATCTGGTCGAGAATCTGCGCATCGCACTGCGGCAGAGCATCGAGCAAAACGACTGGATGGGGCCGGAAACCAAGCAGGAAGCGTACCTGAAGCTCGAAGCCTTCCGCCCCAAGATCGCCTACCCTGATGTCTGGGAGGACATTTCCGCCATCGAGATCACGCAGGGTTCGCTGTTCGAGAATGCCCGCAACATCGGCGAATTCCGCTATCGCGAAGAAATTGCGCGAATCGGCCGGCCCACCGACCGCGAGGAATGGGGAATGACGCCGCAAACCGTCAACGCCTATTACTACCCTTCCTTCAACGAGATCGTGTTCCCGGCGGGAATCCTGCAACCGCCATTCTTTGATCCCGCCGCCGACCCGGCGGTGAACTATGGAGGCATCGGCGCGGTCATCGGCCACGAAATGGGCCACGGCTTCGACGACCAGGGCTCGAAGTCCGACTGGGCCGGCGTGCAGCGCAACTGGTGGACCGACGAAGACCGCGCCAACTTCGAGGCCCAAGCCGATGTGCTCGTCGAGCAATACGCTGCATTCGAGCCCGTGCCGGGCTATTTTGTCGACGGCGAATTCACGCTTGGCGAAAACATCGGCGACGTTGGCGGCGTGTCGCTCGCTTATCGCGCCTATCGCATGTCGCTCGATGGCGAGGAACCGCCAGTTCTCGAAGGGCTTACCGGGGACCAGCGCTTCTTTCTTGCCTGGGCCCAGGTCTGGCAACGCAAGTATCGCGAGGATGCGCTGATCCAGCGCTTGAGTTCAGACCCGCATTCGCCAGCGGAATTTCGCGTCAACGGCGTCGTGCGCAACTTCGACGCATGGTACGAGGCTTTCGGCGTGCAGCCCGAGGACGCACTCCATCTGCCGCCGGAACAGCGCGTGACGATCTGGTAGCGAGCATCGATGAATCCGGTTCGCTGGGCCGGGTTCCAAATGGTCCGGCAACCGTGTAGCCACAACAGGCAATCGAGCGAATGGCCAAGCCGCCCATCATCCAGGTGACCGGCCTGGTCAAGCGCTACCCCTTGCCCGAGGACAAGTCGCGGGATTTCGCTGCGGTTGATGGCGTGTCCTTCGACATTCACGAAGGCGAGATCTACGGCATCCTCGGGCCGAATGGCGCCGGCAAGACAACGACCCTGGAAATGCTCGAAGGGCTCATCGACATCGACGGCGGCTCGGCCCTCGTCGATGGCATCGATGTCGCGAACGAGCCGTATCACGTCAAGAAGATCATCGGCGTGCAATTGCAGGCGAGCGAGTACTTCGACAAGCTGAGCCTGCTCGAACTGCTCGATCTGTTCGGCGCGTTGTACCGCTGCGAAATCGACGCTCTCGAACTGCTTGCCAAGGTCGATCTGACGGAAAAGGCCAAGGCGCGGCCCGCCAGCCTGTCCGGCGGGCAGAAGCAGCGGTTTTCCATCGCCTGCGCCTTGGTCAACGTGCCGAAAATCCTGTTTCTCGACGAACCGACCACGGGGCTAGACCCCCAGGCCAAGCGCCGCCTGTGGGAACTCGTGCTCGGCCTCAACGCTTCCGGCATGACCATCGTCCTGACCACGCACAACATGGAGGAGGCCGAGTTTCTTTGCGGCCGCATCGCCATCATGGATCATGGCAAGATCGTCGCCGAGGATACCCCCGAGCAGTTGATCCGCGAACATGCTCCCGAACCGCCCGCAGCGCCCTTGCACGGCAATATCGAGGACGTGTTCCTCGCCCTGACCGGCCACGCCTTGCGCGACTGACGAGGATCATTCGATGTTGAGCAGACTGCAGCGCCATCTGGCCAAGGATTTCATGAAGATCTTCCTGCGCGATCGGCAGTCGATCTTTTTCAGCCTGTTCTTTCCCGTCGTTTTCCTGAGCATTTTCGCCTTCATTCGCGGCAGCGGGCAGGAGCCGATCGCGCTTGGCGTGGCCGACCAGTCGGGAAGCGAGCTCGCTGCCGGATTCATCGAGGAATTGCGCCGCGACCCTGCCTTCGCCGTCGTGATGGGCACCGAGGAGGACTTGCGCGAGCAACTCGTTGCTGGAGAGCAGACGCTGCTGCTCGTGTTGCCGGCCGGCTTCGAGGAGTCGGCGGCGGGTGATGCGGCAACCGGATTGCGCTTGCTCGCCGACACCTCCCAGTTCAATCAACTGCCATTGGTCGAGCCGATGCTCGAGCAGAAGCTTGCGGCCCTCGAGCGCGAATTGCTCGGCACCGAGGCGATGTTCGACTTGCAAGTCGAAAACGTGCAGGCGCTTTCCCAGAGCTATCTCGATTTCCTGCTGCCGGGACTGCTGGCGATGACCTTGATGCAATTGAGCGTCGCCGGCTCGGGCTACAACGTCGTCGAGTTCCGGCGCAAGGGGATTCTGAAGCGGCTGTTCGTCACGCCGCTCAGGCCGGGCGATTTCGTCGCAGCCATCGTCGCGGCGCGGCTCGGCATCGTGCTGATTCAGTTGTCGGTATTGCTCGCGTTCGCGCTGCTCGTGCTCGACGTGAACATGGTCGGCAACCTCGCCGAGTTCTATCTTGTCGCGATGCTCGCGAGCATCGTGTTTCTCAACATCGGGTTTTGCATTGGCAGCATGGCCAAGACCCAGCAGGCGATCATGGCCATCGGCAATGTCGTCATCTTTCCGCAAATCGTGCTCTCCGGAGTGTTCTACCCGATCGACGCGATGCCGGACCTCGTGCAGCCGCTCGCCCAGGTGCTGCCGCTCACTTTCGTCGTGTCCGCACTTCGCGACATCGCCGTGGCCGGTGCGTCCCTCGCCGAAATCGCGCCGAGCCTGCTGGGCATGGCGGCATGGCTCGTGGTCGGCTTCGCGCTCGCCACCCGAATGTTCGTCTGGAAGGACGTCGCCAATTAGGATGTTCGTGCCGCTCTGGTCGCTGCGCTTACAATCCTGGCGCGATTGCTTTATATTGGCCGTGCCTGCCGAGGCTGTGCAGGCTGCCCCAATCCTTCTTGCAACAGGAGCATTTCGAGAATGAAGAAGACTTTGCTAGTGCTCGCGGCCCTGGTCGCATCTGTCACGTTTCATGTCACTTCGGCCCAGGAGCAGCCTTCGCCGGAACAACAGGCCGCTGATGCTGCGGCAACGAGGCAGGCGGTATTCAAGCTGCTCGGCTTCAACATCGGCCCGATCATTGCCATGACCCGGGGAGCGCCTTTCGATGCCGAGCTTGCCGAACGCAATGCCCGCCGCATCGCCGCCATGGCGCCGATGATTCCGGAATTGTTCGCCGCCATGGACACGCGCGGCTACGCTGTCGAAACCAAGGCCCTCGACCTGATCTGGGACAACATGGACGACTTCGAGCGCAAGGCCCAGGATCTCGTCGATTCTGCCAACGAGTTCGCGACGGTCGCGGCAGGCGGCGACATGGCAGCCACGCTCGGCGCGGTGCGAGGCCTCGGTGGCACCTGCGGCAACTGCCACGAGGCCTATCACGAAGACGACGACTGATCGCCAGCGTCAGCTTTTTTTGGCAGTAGCCAGATGCCTTCCTTGTGCAGCCAGGTTCCGTGCAGGTGCTCGTGCAGCCCTTCAACCACGAAACGGGCACCGAGGGCGACAAGCACTATGGACATGATCGAATATTGCCAAGGCGCAACCCTCGGCGCTTCCGAAGCCAGGATCACCAGCCACGCGGCAACGGCAGCCACCAACAGCCAAAAGACGGTGGGGATGTTCGCGAATCCCTTGTACTGCCCGGTTTCCCTGTCATAGATCGTCGTTGGCACCACGCCGACCGAGAGGAAGATATTCGGGCAAAGCAACAGCAGTTCATAAAAACTCATGTTCGTTAACCTTCGATAGTCACGGATCAAAAAAACCAAGGGCAGCGTGGTGCCGCCCTTGGAAAACACAGGGCTCTTGATATCCACTACCAGACTCTTCGGCAAGGCTGAATCATGACTGACAGAATCCGATCAGCATCCGGGGCCAGTATCCAGCCAGTGAAAAGTCGGTCGCGCAGGGCTACTGCGTCATTTCATGGACGGCTCGCGCCCCGATGGCTGAAGTTTGCAGTGAATATCCGGTAAACATCGCGCGGGTGAAGCCCGAGCTCACGCCAGCGACTCCCAGAAAGAATCCGCCAACTGCCCCGAACATCGCTCCCACGAGGATTTCCTTGAACCCTCCTCCAGACACCGCCGCGCCTAGCGCACCTGCCGCCGCTCCGGTTAGGGCACCGAATGGGCCAAAGCCGCCGTCAACTCTTTCCATCTCATCAATCGTAAGTTCTCTCATGATCTTGCTCCTGTCAAATTGAAGTGAATGAATCGTGCAGCAGGCAAGATAGGTATGGTGAGAGGGATTTGCATAATTTTGGCGAAGGATGTTTTCGGGGCGACGGGCCATGGCCACGAGCCGCTCAGGAGCTGGCTGGAGGCGTGCCCTTGCGGGGGCGGGTTCGGTAGCGGCGCCAATAGGCGATTACCGCGACCAGCCAGCCGATCAGGAAGGTTGTTGCCACCATCAGCCCGGCTCTGAGCAGCGTTTCCCAGGCGTCGTAGTTGACCGCGACGCCGCCAGCGAAAAAACTGAGCAGGAACACGAAATACAGCAGTGCCAGGTTGCTCTGGAAGCCCACGTATTCGCCGCTGTGCCGGCGCCAGACGGCGCGCGGAATCAATGACGCGGCAAAACAGGTGGCGACAACGGTTTGCAATAGCACGATATCGGTCGGCATGTTCGTCTCCCGGGGCGACGGCCCCTGGGGGCCTTCAGGATTCGCGGCAAAGCCCGGTTCGTGTTCACTGAGCCCGCCAAATTTCGTGAGAGTCCATTCATTGCTCTTGTCGATGTCTGGTAAAGAACGCTGCGAGCGCGTCCCGGTCCTCGTCGGTCAGTCTGCTCGTGTTGCTTTCGATGACATCGTTCATGTCGCCGCCAACGAATTCGCCGTCGGGCTTGAGGCCAATGAGCAGGAACAGGTCGAAACTGTCGAAGCTCCATTCTTCCATGGCTGCCTGATCGATCGCCTCGACGACAGCTCCGCCGAACTCGGTGCCACCGCCGAATTCGCGAGCGCCGATGGCAATTCCGAGCGCATTGCGCGGCGTGTGGCATTCGCCGCAATGGCCGAGATTGCGCGCCAGATAGGCGCCGCGTTCGACCAGCGCCGAATCGAACTCTTCCGCCGGAGGCGAATGGAACCCCGCCAGCAAGTTCCAGCCAGCCATGAGCGGTCGCCATAGCCACCAGGGGGTCTCGTGCGGCGGCGCCTGATATCGAACCGGCTCGAGGGCCATCAGCCAGGCGCCCATGGCCAGGGCATCGGCGTCGGCCAATCCGGCATACGATCGATACGGGAAGGCGGGGAAATGGAACTCGCCCGAAGGGCCGCGGCCGTGTTTCATGGCGCGAACGAACTCGCCGGCACTCCAGCCGCCGATTCCGGTCTCCTCGTCAGGCGTGATGTTTGGCACATGGAATGCGCCGAAGTCTGTTTCCAGCTTCAGCCCTCCACTGAACGCGGTTTCATCATCGATTCCCCGGTGACAACTGATGCAGCCTCCGGCGGTCACCAGATACTCTCCTGTCGCCAAAGTCTTCGCGTCATCGGGAAATTCCAGGTGATCCGCCGCTGGCGGCGGCAACAACAGCACCGCCGCCAGCGCCAGCAGGACCACCGCAGCCAGCAACACTAGCAAGTTTCTTACCTTCATTAGACCAGCTCCGTCAACATTTTCTTGCAACGCAATTCGAATAATTTGCCGTTGCACGCTGGAAGTCTACGTTTCGCCACATGGGCTGTCGACCTTGCCGGTATCGGCCCGCAACTGTTTCACGCGAATTCCTGGGGTTTCCCCGGAACCCGACTACAGTGTGGCCATCGATGTCAACACGGAGACCTGCCGAACATGAAAGCGCCATTGCAAATCTTGATCTTGTCGTCGTCACTGGCTGCCTGGGCTGGAGCCCAGTCGCTGGCCGCCACCCCGGTCCGCCTTGCTGCAAGCGCACCCGATCACTGGAGCGAAGACCGCGCCTCGCAATTGCCAGGCGCGAAAGGCAGTTTCGTCATCTGCCGCTACCGATCCGAGTCGGGAAACTGCTTCCGGCTGACCGGGACGATCCGCGCGGAGTCACTCGAGGCGCATCTGCGCAGCGAAACGAGCTTCCGCCAGTTCGCGATCGGCCTGTCCCTCGACCGAGGCCCGCTCAAGCTATGCGAAATCTCCGAAGTCTGGAGTTCGTGGCAAGTCGCGAGATTGTCGGCGGGCAAGGCAAAAGCGGGCAAGGCGGGGATCAGCAAGCAACTTGTCGAGGAGCGGTATTGTCGCCCCGGGCGAGTTACCGACGCTCTCGCCTGCCCCTGCCGAACCTTGCGCGAGACGAGAAAACGCCCCCGGTGACGCGATCACGGTGGGCAGATTGCCCGCCAGCACCTGGCATGGCCCTCGCGAAACCGGTCGAGGCCGGATGGGCGCGAGCGCCTGATCGAAAATCGTTGTAAGCTTGCAACGGTCGGGCGCTCGCCGCCTGTCAGGATCTTGAGGACTCATGCTGCCAAACAGATTTTCCAGCTTTGCTCCAGCACTGCCGCTTGCCGTCGCGCTCTTGCCCGCCGGACCCGTGCAGGCGTTTGAATTGAGCATTCCGGTGCCCTTGCGCGACAACAGCCATGCCTTCCATGCGCATCTTCCCGGCTTTCTCCCCGATGGCAGGAGCTTTTTCCAGGGCTTTGTCAGCGCCACCCACGCATGGATGGACGCATCGGGAGTGCTGAACCTCTCGGCCACCGACGAACAGCGCGAGGTGTGCCGGGCGAATGAAACTGGCAATACCGAAAATGGCGTCAGCACGGTCTCCTTCGCCGAGACGCTTTGCGGAGAACTGAGCTATTTCGACACTTCGTTCAATGCCGACGCCCTCACGCAAACCCACTGGGGCAGTTTTGCCATCATCGAAAGCGACATCATCTTCAACGAACGGTTCAAGCCCGATTTCGAAACCGTGCAGCACTATTTTCACAACGTCGCGGTACACGAGATCGGCCACACGCTCGGGCTTGGGCATAGTGCCGTGCAGGCCTCGATCATGGTGGCGCGGCTTGCCAGGGGAGAGCGGAACACGATATTGTCGATCGATGACCTTTGTGCGCTGGCAGTGCGTTATGGCAGCCCCGACGAGTGCCCGATCCTGCTTGGCCAGGGCTATTCGACCAGCGGCCTCGATACCAGCGCGCTGTTCGTCGGCGGCGCCACCATCGACGGTGGGGTGACTTTCCAAAGCCAGTTTTCGCCTTCGGACGAGATCACGATCTATGGCACTTTCGTCAAGGACGAGTTCCATCGGGGTCGCGGTGGCAACCTGCACGTCGTCGCCGTCGCCGAGGACGGCAGCCTGTTCGCGCGTCACGTCGATGGGTATTTCCGGCCCTTGGCAGATGTCGTCGACATCCCTTCGGCGGGAGAGCTCAGGACTCGCCCGTCAGCGCAGGATCTCGTGGTTCTCGGCAGTCGGCACTACTCTCGCGAGCCTTCGGTTGGCCCGCTGATCGGTGCCGAGCTGGGGTTGCAAGGCCAGACGGTGCTGGTCTATCTGGCCTATTCGCTGCACGAGGCGCCTGGAGTGTACTACTACGGTGGCGAGCCGATCAGCTTGAGCTGGGACCTCGAATAGCTCGTTTGCTGCAGAAGCTATCCCTGAATCTATACGCCGGTGAACACCGAGCCATTGAGCAGGAGATGGGCACCGATGCCGACGAAATAGCCGAGCATGATCGCCCAGCTCCACTTCAGATGCGCAAAGAAGGTATAGATGCCCCGCGCTTGCCCCATCACAGCGACTCCTGCGGCTGAGCCGATCGACAGCATCGAGCCGCCCGCGCCAGCGGTGTAGGTGATCAGCAGCCATTGCCCGAGGTCCATGTCTGGCCCCATTTCGAGAACGGCGAACATGACCGGGATATTGTCGATCAATGCCGAAGCGAATCCGACGAGGATGTTGCTCGTCGTCGGGCCCAGCCCCACGTAGCTGAATTCCGAGACCACCGCCAGGTAGCCGAAAGCGCCGAGCCCGCCGACGCAAAGGATGATTCCGTAAAAGAAGATCAAGGTGTCCCATTCGGAGCGTTGCAGATTGTGAAAGATGTTGTAGGGCCCCTGGTACGGCTCGACCTCATCGAGAGACGCCGGTTCGCCGGCGGGCAGCGCAGCGCCTGCCCCCATGTGGCCAAAATCGCGCATCTTCAGGTAGTAGCCGTACAGTTTCAGGATTCCGAGGCCGGTCATCATGCCGAGCACCGGCGGCAGGTGCAGGAAGCTGTGGAAGCTCACCGCCATGGTGATGGTGACGCCGAACAGGCCGACCACGACCCAGCCGCCAAACTTGACCTTGGCCTCTTCGTGAATCGCCTCGGGACGCTCGTTGGAAACCGCCAGGCTGATGATTCCCGCAGTCACGACCCAGTTCGCGATCGAGGGAACGACGAGCAGGAAGAACTCCTGGAACTGCACGTGGCCAGCTTGCCAGATCATCAAGGTGGTGATGTCGCCAAAGGGGCTGAAAACGCCGCCGGCGTTTGCCGCCACCACGACATTGATGCAGCCGAGCACGATGAAGCGGGTATTGTCTCCGCCCAGGGAGACCACCACGGCGGCCATGAGCAAGGCGGTGGTGAGATTGTCCGCCAGTGGCGACATGCAGAAGGCGATCAGGCCGGTGATCCAGAACAGCTTGCGCATCGAAAAGCCCGAACTGACGAGCTTGACTCGCAACAGATTGAAGATGCCGCGCTCTTCCATGGTGTTGATGTACGTCATGGCGGCGAGCAGGAACAGGAACAGCTCGACGAACTCGAGCAAGTTGTGGCGCACGAGTTCCTCGGCCAGGGCCGATTCCCCGGCGGCGCCGTAGGCAATCGCGACCAGAGCCCAGATCAGGCCGGCGGCAACGACCACGGGTTTCGATTTGCGCAGATGGATCTTTTCTTCGCTGATGACCAGCGCATAAGCCAAGACAAAGATCACCAGCGCGGCGATGCCCAGGCCCGAGCGGGTCAGGTCGAGCATTTCGCTTGCCTCCGCCGCCCAGGCCTGCTGCGCGAACAAGAGCGGGAAAAGCGCCAATCCGGCAAGGCGAATGAGCCAAACGGCACACGGGCCCGGACGCGAAACAAAATCCATCATCGAAATGCTCCAAGACGAAATGACAACATGCGAACGGCCATTCTACCCGATCAGTTCGTTGAACCGCATGATTTTTGCGCAACCGCTCAACTCGCGCCGCCTTGGCGATCCGGATGCATCTCGATCAGCCGGGCCGACTGGCGGTCGAGCAGCTCGTCGATTTCCTCGGTCGGCGCAAGCGCAAGCACGATCGAAGCGTCGCCAGCCTCCTGGTCAAAAGGCTCGGCAGGCACTCGCGATTCGGCGCCGGCGAGCTGATGGCATTCGCTGCCGATCAGCAGGCTGTTGTCGGGGCATCCGTCGCAGATCTGCCGAGCCCGGTCGAGCGTTTCGCCGATCAGGCAATCGGTGCCCCCGGTGACCGGAGAGTGCAATCTTGCCGGGGCTTCGCCACTGTGGGCGGCGAGGCAAAAGCTGGCATTGCCACGAACACCTTCGCTCCCTGCATTCAGATGCCCGACCAGCCGCAGGAACAGTTGCCCTGCAAGAATGGAGTTCCAGGCGTGTTCTTCGGCCAGCGATGCCTGCTCGAAAGACACGAGAATCTCCTCTTCGTGGTAGTGGCTGACCCGGCCGCCATAGATGCGGCTTGCCGCACCGGCGAAGAGGTAGTAGTGCTCGAGTTGATCGAGGGCATGGGGCAGTCCCATGGCCGTGACAAGGGCGGGATAGTTGCTCATGCGAATGACCAATACGCTGACCGGTTCGGTTTGCGCTTGCGAGGGCCTCGCCTCGTTGCCCGCGACCGGTGTGTCTTCGCCACGCTTTTCGAGGAAGGTGTGGTGTGCCAGGAATCGCGCCGTGGCGTTGAATTGCCGCGTCAGGTTCGTGAATTCGCCTTGGCCCGTGGTGTCGGGGAATTCGATGATTTCGCCGTGCCGCATCTTGTTCAGGCCATGGGCAAGCAATTTGAGCGGGAACGTCACCGAAGTCTGGCAATAGCGCAACACGAACCACCACGCCGCGATCATCAGGATCACGGTTGCCGCAGCGACGAGGATCAGGCTGTCGCTCAAGGTCGCTTCGAGATAGCCCAGATCAAGCCCGATGTTGACCGTGCCATGGCTGGCGCCGAGGAATTCGACGCCGTGAACGTAGTGCTGCTTGAGCAAGGCCGGCGGGATCAGCAGCCGAATCGACGCACTGGCGCTGGCGGCGCCAGCGCTGGCCACGCGCTCGCCTTGCTCGTCGAGCAGCATCGCTTCGACGACCGCCGGGCCCGCAGCCAGTTCTTCAAGAATGACGTTGATGCTGATCAGGTCATTGGCCTGCACGTGCTCGGCGAGCAATTCCGCAGTCTGGCGAGCGATGGTCGAGCCAAGCCGGTCAGCCTGGGCCTGCAGGACGATTCGCGTGTGCAAGCCATTGACTAGCCAGAACACGCACATCGCCAGCAATAGCGCGAGGCTGACGATCGACGCGAGGCGCGTTGCGATGGAAACCGATTTCATGGTGCGAGAGCATAATTGGCAAGCGCCGCGATGGCAATTCGCTCACGGCTTCGAACGGTGCTGCGAGCGTCTCATGCGGCGCTGATGCGCCGTTCTTGCGGAAAATCGTATGCAAGGCTGGTGTCGGCTTCGGCCAGGCAACCGCCTTGCACCAGCGCGACTCCGTCTCTCCATAGCAAGGGCAGGGTTGCAAAATCCTCCACCGACGAGGCTATCACCTGCAGGTTCGCGTCGCGGATTCCCTGCAAGGATTGCAGCAATTGATGTCGTCCAGCACCGGAATTGCCGGCATTCGACACGTCGATATTGACGAAATCGGCATTGAGCAAAGGCAGGTAGCGGAGCGGGTTTCCGCTCAAGCCGAAGTTGCCGATCGCCAGGCGAATCCCAAGCCGGGCAAGCTGTTCGCAAAAGTGCGGCAAGTGATGCTGGGTGACGAGCACGTCGATCTCTCCGATCTGGAATACCAGTTGTTCGGCAACATGGGGCAGCCCGTCGAGCTCGATTTGCAGCCAGCGGGAAAAATCGCCATCGACCAGCGAATTCTGCGTCAGGCTGACGAACAGGCAGAGCTCGGCAGTGCCCGACTCGCGCAGGATGCGCAAGGCCTGTTCGATCATCTGGCGGTCAATGACTCCGCCAAGCGCGTTCTGCACGGCGATTTCGAACATGCGCGCCGGTGCGAGCCGGCCCTTGTCGAGTGGCAGATGGCAGCGCATTTCGTAGCGCTCGATGCCATCGGGAACAAGCCTGACGATGGGCTGGAAGCTTAGGGCCAGCGGGTTGCGTTCCAGCGCGGGGCCGAGCCCGGCCGGATCAAAGCCGTCGATTTCGTGCATCGCTGCGAGCCGGCCTTCGCCGTGCCTGCGCAGCAGCGCAGTGCCGAGTTGCTGCCGCGCCCGGGCGAACAGCACCTCTGGGGAGGTTCCGCCAGGCTCCGCCAAGGCCAGCCCGACCGCAAACCGCAATTCGAGTTGCCGGGGGATCGATTCCGATGCCGCCGATCGCAGCGCCTGCCTGATGCGGTCGGTGATCGGGCGCGCGTTGACGCTGTGCGCATTGCGCAGCAACAACGCGAACTCGTGGTGCTCGCAGCGGCATGGAACGACGCCAGCGGGCAGACTGCTCGCCAGCAATCTGGCGATGTCGCAAAACAGGAAGCTCGCGTCAGACCTGCCGAGCCAGGAGCCGATTTCGTGGAAGTTCTCGAGTTGCAGCAGCGCCACGGTGGTTGGGCGGCCGTCGCCGAGCGCCTCGCGCAGGGCCTGTTCGAGGAATGCCTGATTGGGCAGCCCGGTAAGAGGGTCGAGATGTTCGCTTGGCAGTCGCGCCGGGTCGTATTGCAAAAGCTCGTCCACGGACGGATTCTCCCTGGAAATGCCACCATTCAGGCGAGCCGGGTCTTGGCCGCTGCGCCGGGATCTTCTCGCACGAGTCTCGGAACCAGGTAGCCTGGCAAGGCCGCCTGCATTGCGCGCACGATCGCTTCAGCGCGCTCGAGGGTCACGGCGAAATGATGCGTGCCGACGACCTGATCCGGGAAGTGCAGGTAATAGGGTAGAACGTTTTCGGCAAAAAGCCGCTTCGACAGCGCGGAAAGCGTTTCGGCGTCGTCGTTGACTCCCTTGAGCAGCACCGACTGGTTGAGCAGGATGGCGCCGGCGCCCCCCAGGCGGGCGAGCGCCGTGGCGACGGCATGATCGATCTCCCGGGCATGGTTGCAATGCAGCACCATGACGACTTGCCGTCCGCTACTGGCGAGAATGTCGAGCAGGCCGTCGGTGACGCGTTCGGGGATGACCACGGGAAGCCGCGTGTGGATGCGCAAGGTGCGAATGTGGGGGATCTGCGCCAGGGACTCGATCAGCCAGCGCAATTGCGCGTCGGCCAGCGCGAGCGGGTCGCCGCCGCTGAGAATGACTTCCTCGATGCTCGCATCGCTGCCGATATGCTCGAATGCCTTGCGCCATTGCTCGCGTGACGGAGAATTTTCCCGATAGTCGAATTCGCGGCGGAAACAATAGCGGCAATGAATCGCGCAATGCGGCGCGGCGATGAGCAGCACGCGGCCCTGGTACTTGTGCAGCAGGCCCGAGCGCGGATTATAATTGCGCTCGCGCAGCGGGTCGGCGACAAAGCCCGGCGCGGCGAGCTGTTCCACATGGGAAGGCCAGACCTGGCGCAACAGCGGATCTTGCCAGTTGCCTTTCTCCATGCGCGCGGCGAAGGCCCGGGGAGTTTTCAGGGGGAACTGCCCGAGTGTGCGCTCGCCGATCGGGTCGAGGCGCGGGTCAAGCTGCAGGAACTCGGCGAGCTCCCGCGGATCGGTAATCAGGTCGGACAGCGCCTGCTGCCAGGTTTGCATCGGCTCGATCATTGAAGGCCTGCAAGACGAACAGGGACAATACGGACCAAAGATGATATGACATCCTATTCAACCAACGAGTTCAAGAGCGGCCTGAAACTGCTCGTCGACAGCGAGCCTTGCGCCATCCTGGAAAACGAGTTCGTCAAGCCCGGCAAGGGCCAGGCTTTCAATCGGGTCAAGTTCCGCAACTTGCGCAATGGCCGGGTCTGGGAGCGGACCTTCAAGTCGGGCGAGTCCCTCGAAGGCGCCGACGTACACGAGCTCGACATGGAGTACCTCTACGAAGATGGCGAATTCTGGCATTTCATGAAAACCGACGGCAGCTACGAACAGCTTGCGGCTGACGCCAACGCCATCAGCGAGGCGAAGAACTGGCTCAAGCCTCAGGAGTCGTACCAGGTAGTGCTCTGGAACGACAGGCCGATCTCGGTGATCCCGCCCAATTTCGTCGAGCTCGAAGTCGTGCAGACCGACCCGGGCCTGAAAGGCGACACTGCCCAAGGCGGCTCGAAGCCGGCGACCTTGAGTTCCGGCGCCATCGTCAAGGTTCCGCTATTCGTCAACGAAGGCGACGTGTTGCGAGTCGACACCCGCACCGGGGAGTATCAGAACCGGGTCGCAAGGTAGCCCTGCCGTGGCCGATTGGCGCCCGGCCGCGAAACCCGAATTGCTGCGGCTGCGAGCCGAGACGCTGGCCCGGCTGCGCCGCTTTTTCGCCGCCAGGCAAGTTCTCGAAGTCGAAACGCCGCTGCTCGCGCCAGCCACCGTCACCGACGTGCATATCGACTCGATTCCCGCCGAGTTGCAATTGCCGGGTAGTTCGACGCGCTTTTTCCTGCAAACCTCTCCCGAATACGCGATGAAGCGCCTGCTAGCGGCAGGGACTGGCGCCTGCTACCAGATCTGCAAGAGTTTCCGCCAGGGCGAGGCCGGCGCCCGGCACAACCCCGAGTTCACGATGCTCGAATGGTACCGGCCCGGTTTCGATCTTGTGCAACTCATGGACGAAGTCGAGCAGTTGCTGCTCGACTTCGTGCCACAGGCCAGCGTTGTGCGCCTCAGCTATCGGCAAGTGTTCCTGCGCCATCTCGAAATCGACCCCCACGAGATCAGGCTCGATGCATTGCGGGAACTGGCCGGGGCGCGGCTTTCGCTTGACGGATCGGCTCTGGCCGCTACCGATTGCCTGCAACTGCTCCTGGCACAGATCATCGAGCCGCTCTTGCCCGAGTTCTGCTTCATCCACGACTATCCGGCCGACCAGGCCGCGCTGGCGAAGATCGAGCGCGACCGTTCCGGTGTACGCGTGGCGCGAAGGTTCGAGCTGTTTTGCTGCGGCATCGAGCTCGCCAATGGCTACCATGAAGAACTCGATGCCGGGGAATTGCGCACCAGATTCGCGCGTGACCGGCAACAGCGCGCGCAACTCGGGCGCACCACGCCAGCACCCGACGAAAAGCTGCTCGCGGCGCTCGAACAGGGGCTGCCGCCTTGCGCTGGAGTCGCGCTCGGAGTCGACCGCCTGCTCATGCTGGTCGCCGGTGCGGGATCGATCAACGAAGTGCTCGCCTTTCCCATTGGCCGCGTTTGAGCACGCCTCAGGAAGCGCCGACTTCGGCAAGCATATGCTTTACATACAAAGCCCGCAGCCGGCTGCTCACCGGCCCGGGCCTGCCATCGCCGATGCGGCTTCCGTCGATATCGACGACGCCTTGCACGATCGTCGTGGCGCTGCTGATGAAGGCCTCGTCGGCGGCCTTGGCTTCTGCGAGGCTGAAAGGCCTTTGCTGGCAGTCGATGCCGGCCTCGGCGGCGAGTTCGAGCAGTCGGCGGCGGCGAATTCCTGGCAGGATGCGATTCGACAACGGCCGGGTGACCACCACACCGCCGCTGACGATATACGCCGACGACGAAGCGCCTTCGGTGACCAGACCGTCTTCCACCATCCACGCCTCGGCGGCGCCTTGCTCGGCGGCGCCTTGCTTGGCGAGCACCTGGGCGAGCAGGTTCAGCGACTTGATGTCGCGCCGCTGCCAGCGCAGCTCGTCGGTGGAGGCGACCTTGATTCCGTCGCGTGCCGCAGCATTGTCGAGTAGCGGCATCGCCTGGGTGTACGCAGCCATCGTTGGCGGCGCTCCCTCGGGGAACGTGAACTGCCGATCTGCAGCGCCGCGAGTCACCTGGACGTAGACGATGCCTTCGGTCAGCGAGTTGCGCGCGACGAGCTCTTGCAGCACGCCGACGAACCGGTCCTTCGCGCAGGGCCAGGCCATGCGCAGCTCGGCAAGACTGCGCGCGAGGCGCTCGAGCAGATAGGCGCGATCCGTCAGGCCGCCGCGAATCACCGGAGCGACTTCGTACACGCCGTCGCCGAAGACGAAACCCCGGTCGAAAATCGACACCCGGGCTTGCTCTTCGGCGAGGAATTCGCCATTCAGGTAGACGGTTCTGCTCACGACGCCTGCTCCGCTGCCGGCTCGAACATCGCTGCCGCTTCTTCAAGCGCGGCGCCTGCCAGGCGTTGCACGGTCCATTCATCCATGGCGACCGCCCCCAGCGAACGATAGAAGCGGATCGAAGGCTCGTTCCAGTCGAGCACCGACCATTCCAGCCGCGAGCAACGGCGCTGCACCGCCAGCTTCGCCACATAGGCCAAGAGGCATTTGCCAAAGCCGCGACCGCGCATCTGCGGCTTCACATACAGGTCTTCGAGATAGACTCCCGGCCTGCCGGTGAAAGTGGAAAAGTTGCCGAAAAACAGCGCATAGCCGACGGTTTGCCGACGATACTCGGCGAAGATGACTTCCGCCGCAGGGCGTTCGCCGAACAGCGTTTCGCGCAATACGGCCTCGCTGGCGACGACTTCGTGGGGCAGCTTCTCGTATTCGGCCAGCTCCCGGATCAAGGCGAGAATCAGTGCGCAATCGTCGGCTTGCGCCTCGCGCAGGAAGAAGTTCGGCAATGCTGTCGCAATCATCTGTTCGTGTCCGCGTTTCCGCAAGATGCCGCCTGCTATAATACGCGACTTTTTGCGCGGCGTTGCGCTGCGGTGTTGCGTGGGGACTGCCCTGGTCGTTCACGCAGCATTTCGCCAGCATCTATCGTGCAAAACTAGCCGTGCAACACCAGCCGTACAAAACCAGTCCGGAAAACTCCATGCCAGAACCAGCCACGATCATCTATACCAAGACAGACGAAGCTCCCGCCCTCGCGACCTGTTCGCTATTGCCGATCATCCAGGCGTACTGCGCGGTTGGCGGAATTGCCGTGGAACTGCGCGACATTTCGCTGGCGGGGCGCATCGTCGCGGCGTTTCCCGATTTTCTGGCGCCCGAACAGCGCATCGAGGATGCCCTGGCCGAGCTCGGTCACAAGACCCGCGAGCCCCTCGCGAACATCATCAAGCTGCCGAACATCTCGGCCTCGGTGCCGCAACTGAAAGCGGCAATCCGCGAATTGCAGGAGCGGGGCCACGCCCTGCCCGACTATCCCGACGAGCCATCGAGCGAACGCGAAGCCGAGATCAGGCGCCGCTACGACCAGATCAAGGGCAGCGCGGTCAATCCGGTATTGCGCGAAGGCAATTCCGACCGCCGCGCTCCCGCTTCCGTCAAGGCATACGCGCGCAAGCACCCGCATTCCATGGGAGCATGGTCGGCCGATTCCGCCACCCACGTCGCTTCCATGACCCATGGCGACTTCTTCGGCAACGAACAGTCGAAGACGCTCGCCAGGGATTGCGCGTTGCGCATCGAGCATCATGACGCCGCAGGCGCGGTCAAGATCCTGAAAGAAGGAATCGAGGCGCAGTCCGGCGAGGTGGTCGATGCGAGTTTCATGAGCTGCGATGCGCTGCGGCGCTTCCTCGCCGAAGCCGTCGCCGGCGCCAAGGCCGAAGGAGTGCTGTTCTCGCTGCACCTCAAGGCGACGATGATGAAGGTCTCGGACCCGATCATTTTCGGCCATGCGGTGCGCGTGTATTTCGCCGAACTGTTCGATGCGCACCAGGAGCTGTTCGACGAGCTCGGAGTCGATGCGAACAACGGCTTCGGCGACGTGCTGGCGCGAATCGCCGCATTGCCAGGGGAACGGAAAAGCGGGATCGAGGCCGACATCGTCCGCGTCCAGGCGCAACAGCCGCCCATGGCGATGGTCGATTCCGACCGCGGCATCAGCAATCTGCACGTTCCCAGCGACATCATCATCGATGCCTCGATGCCGGCGGCCTTGCGCAGCTCGGGCCGCATGTGGGGGCCCGATGGCAAGCTGCACGACATGAAAGCCGTCATTCCCGACCGCTGCTACGCCCCGGTCTATCAGCAGGTAATCGATTTCTGCAAGGAACACGGTGCCTTCGATCCCACCACGATGGGAAGCGTCCCCAATGTCGGCCTGATGGCGCGCAAGGCCGAGGAATACGGCTCCCACGACAAGACTTTCGAAATCGAAAGCGATGGCGAGGTCGTCGTGCTTGACGATGCCGGCGAGGAGCTGTTCCGTCACCACGTCCGCGCTGGCGATATCTGGCGCATGTGCCAGGTGTGCGATGCGGCGATTCGCGACTGGGTCAAGCTGGCGGTGCGGCGCTCCCGCGCCAGTGGCGCACCGGCCGTGTTCTGGCTCGACGAGGACCGGCCTCACGATGCCGAAGTGCTGGCGAAGGTGCGCAAGCACCTGATGGAACACGACACCGCCGACCTCGAACTGCACGTCATGGCGCCCGCCGCAGCGACGCGTTTCTCGCTGGTCCGCGCCAAGCAGGGCGAAGACACGATTTCGGTAACGGGCAACGTGCTGCGCGACTATCTCACCGACCTGTTCCCGATCCTCGAACTCGGCACCAGCGCAAAAATGCTTTCCATCGTGCCCCTGATGAATGGCGGAGGCCTGTTCGAGACCGGCGCCGGCGGCTCGGCGCCCAAACACGCGCAACAGTTCGCGCGGGAAAATCACTTGCGCTGGGATTCGCTAGGCGAGTTTCTCGCTTGCGCAGCCTCCCTCGAGCATCTGGGCCAGGCGAGCGGCAACCAGCGGGCGGGGCTGCTCGGCAGCGCTCTCGACCGCGCCACCGGAACCCTGCTCGAGAACGACAAGTCGCCTTCGCGCAAGGTCAATGAACTCGACAATCGCGGCAGCCATTTCTATCTCGCCTTGTACTGGGCGCAGGAACTTGCCTCCCAGCAGGACGATGCCGAAATCGCCGAACGTTTCCGGCCATTGGCCGAAGCCCTCGCCGAAGCCGAGGAGCAGATCGTCGGTGAATTGAACTCCACCCAGGGAGGCCCGGTCGATATCGGCGGCTACTATGCCCCCAGCCCGGACCTGGCTGCGGTCGTCATGCGCCCGAGCAAAACTTTCAATCGCATCCTGGAAAATCTTTGATGCCGGCCTTTCCCTTTGGCTTTTGGGCCGTCTGCCCACGATTCGGAATGACTCTCGTCAAGGCCGCAGCCCCGGCTCAGCCTTGCGGGATTCGTTCGAGCCGGTCGACTTTTTGAAAGCCCCGTGGCAGCTTCGCCCCCCGGCGACCGCGCTCGCCGAGATAGGCGGCGAAATCGTCGCGCCGCATTTTGCGAATTCGCGCCCCGGCGTGGATGACGAGCAAGTCCCTGGGCGCCAGCACGGTGATCGCGACGACGTATTCGAGGCGCTGGCTGGCCCGGGCCGAGGCAATGCCGATGATGCGGTTGCCTTTGCCGCGCGCCAGCCTCGGCAGTTGCGCCAGGGCGAACGCAAGCATCCGGCCTTCGTTGGTCACGCTGACGACGAGCGGCTCTGCACCGTCCTCGACCGAGACCGGAGGCAGCACTTCGGCCCCGGCCGGCAAACGCAGCACGGCCTTGCCATTGCGGTTCTTGCTCGTCAAGTCGTCGATGCGGCTGACGAAGCCATAGCCGGCGTCACTCGCGAGCAATACCTCCTGGTCGGGAGCGCCGATCACGACGCCTGCGAAAACCGCCCCCGATGGCGGGTTGAGCTTGCCTGAAAGCGGCTCTCCCTGGCCCCGGGCCGAAGGCAGCGCGTGGGCGGGCAAGGCGTATGCCCGGCCGGTCGAGTCGAGAAAAATCGCCGCCTGGTTGCTCTTGCCCCTTGCCGCCAGCTTGAAAGCGTCGCCAGACTTGTATTGCAGGCTGGCAGGGTCGATGTCGTGCCCTCGCGCTGCGCGAACCCAGCCGCGCTCGGACAGCACCACCGTCACGGGTTCGGTGGGAAGCAACTCCGATTCACTGAACGCGCGGGCCTCCTGCCGCTGGCGGATCGGCGTGCGGCGCGAATCGCCGTAGCGTTCCCGGTCCTGGCGGATTTCCTCCTTGATGGCATCATTCAGCTTCGCCCGGGATTCGAGCAGCTTGCCGAGCTGGTCGCGTTCCTCGCGCAACTCGCGCTGCTCGGCCTTGATGCGGATCTCCTCGAGTTTGGCCAACTGCTTCAGACGCAGTTCGAGGATCGCTTCGGCCTGCTTCTCGCTGATGCCGAAGCGCTCCATCAAGGCTTCCCTGGGCTGGTCCTCTTCGCGAACGATCCGGATCACCTCGTCGATGTTGAGATACGCGACGAGCAGCCCATCGAGAACGTGCAGGCGCGAGAGGATCTTTTCCAGGCGGAACTTGAGCCGGCGGCGCACGGCAAGCACGCGGAAATCGAGCCATTCGCGCAGCAGGTTTGCGAGGCTCTTCACCTGGGGCCGCAGATTGTTGCCGATGACGTTGAAGTTGACTCGATACTGCTTTTCCAGGTCGGTGGTCGCGAACAGGTGCGACAGCACCGCCTCCTTGTCGACCCGGTTCGATTTGAGCACGATGGCGATGCGAGTCGGGTTTTCGTGATCCGACTCATCGCGCAGATCAACGACCATCGGCAGCTTTTTCTTTTGCATCTGGGCGGCGATCTGTTCGAGCACGCGGGCTCCCGAGACCTGGTATGGAAGGGCGGTGATGACGATCTCGCCGCTTTCGAGCCTGCAACAAGCCCGGGCCTTCAAGGCGCCGCGACCGGTCCGGTAGATTTCCAGGAGCTCCTCCCTGGAGTTGACGAGTTCGGCGCCTGTGGGGAAATCCGGCCCGCGAATGAATTCGCAGAGCTGCCGCTCGTCGGCTTCGGGGTGGTCGAGCAAATGCACGCAGGCATCGGCTACTTCGCGCAGGTTGTGTGGCGGAATGTCGGTCGCCATTCCCACGGCGATTCCGCTGCCGCCGTTGAGCAGCACATTGGGCAGCCGGGCTGGCAGGATTTCCGGCTCGCGCAAGGCGCCGTCGAAGTTGGGTTTCCAGTCCACCGTGCCTTGGCCAAGTTCGGCGAGCAGCAACTCGGCGTAGCCGTGCAGGCGCGATTCGGTGTAGCGCATCGCGGCGAAGGACTTGGGGTCGTCCTGGGAGCCCCAGTTGCCCTGGCCGTCGACCAGCGGATAGCGATAATTGAAAGGCTGCGCCATGTGGACCATGGCCTCGTAGCACGCCGAGTCGCCATGGGGGTGGAACTTGCCGATCACGTCGCCGATGGTGCGCGCCGATTTCTTGAATTTTGCCGCAGCTTTCAGGCCCAGTTCGGACATCGCGTAGACGATGCGCCGCTGCACGGGCTTGAGACCGTCGCCGAGGCTTGGCAGGGCGCGATCATTGATGACGTACATCGAATAGTTGAGATACGCCTGCCGGGTGTAGGCAGGCAAGGGGATTTGCTCGATATCGTCGGGCGGCATTTCCAGTCGCAAGGTCATGGACGGGAGCTCAATCGGTCAGTTCGGCTTCGTTGCCGCTATGTTCGAGCCAGCTCTTGCGATCGGCCGCACGGTTTTTCGCCAGCAGCATGTCCATCACGGCATCGGCCGATTCGTCGGCCTTGCTGTCGAGGGTTAGTTGCACGAGGCGGCGGGTTTCCCGCGCCATGGTCGTTTCGCGCAATTGCAAGGGGTTCATTTCGCCGAGCCCCTTGAAGCGTTGCACATTGGGCCTGACCGATTTCCTTTCGGCGGCGAGCTTGTCGAGAATGCCGTTCTTTTCTTCCTCGTCGAGAGCGTAGTGAACTTCCTTGGCGGCATCGATGCGGAACAGCGGCGGCATCGCGACGTGGACATGGCCGGCTTCGAGCACCGGTCGGAAATGCTTCAGGAACAGTGCGCACAACAGCGTGGCGATATGCAGCCCGTCGGAATCGGCGTCGGCGAGGATGCAGATCTTGCCGTAACGCAGGCTGCGGATGTCCTTCGAGCCGGGATCGACGCCGAGGGCAACAGCGATGTCGTGAACCGCCTGGGAGGCGAGGATTTGACCCGAATCGACCTCCCAGGTGTTGAGAATCTTGCCTCGCAACGGCAGGATCGCCTGGAACTCGCGGTCTCGCGCCTGTTTCGCCGAGCCGCCAGCGGAATCGCCTTCGACGAGAAACAGCTCGCCCTGGGCGACGTCCTCGGTCGCGCAATCGGCGAGCTTGCCTGGCAGCGCCGGTCCCGAGCCGACCTTCTTGCGGACGACCTTCTTGCCGGCCTTGGTTCGCCTCTGGGCATTGCCGATCACCAGCTCGGCGATGACTTCGGCCTCGGCGGTATGCTGGTTGAGCCACAGGCTGAAAGCGTCCTTGATGACTCCGGCGACGAACACCGCGCATCTGCGCGAGGCGAGCCGCTCCTTGGTCTGGCCGGAAAACTGCGGCTCCTGGAGCTTCGAGGAAAGCACATAGCTGAGGTTTTCGAACACGTCGTCGGGGGTCAGCCGCAATCCTCGCGGAGTCAGGTTGCGGAACTCGCAGAACTCGCGCAGGGCTTCGAGCAGGCCGGTCCGCAGGCCGCTGACATGGGTGCCGCCAAGCGGCGTCGGAATCAGGTTGACATAGCTTTCGCAAATTCCGGCGCCCCCCGAAGGAAGCCATTGCAAGGCCCAGTCGACGGTTTCGTCGTTGCCTTGCACCGAGCCGGTGAAAGGCTCTGCGGGAATTGTTTCCAACTCGGCGGTGGCCTGGCGGAGATAGTCCTCGATCCCATCCTGGTACTGCCATGTTTCGCTGTCGGCTTCGCCGTTCGGCGCGGCATGGTCGAGGAATCGCACCGTCAGGCCCGGGCAGAGCACGGCCTTGGCGCGCAGGGCGTGTTTCAGCTTTGCCGTGGCGATGCGGGTGCTGTCGAAATAGCGGCCGTTCGGCACGAAACGGATTCGCGTGCCGGTATTGCGCGCGCCGGTGACTCCGGTCACCGCGAGCTTGCCGGTCTTTTCGCCGTCGCGGAATCTCATCTCGTGGATCTTGCCGCCCCGCCGCACCTCGACTTCGAGCTCGCTCGAAAGCGCATTG
This sequence comes from Gammaproteobacteria bacterium, assembly GCA_007571115.1. Taxonomy (GTDB): domain Bacteria; phylum Pseudomonadota; class Gammaproteobacteria; order Pseudomonadales; family Pseudohongiellaceae; genus UBA9145. The sequence goes on along the minus strand of RKSA01000255.1, from coordinate 10,143 downwards.
ACAACCGATACGCCAACACCATGCAGGCCACCGGAAAAACGGTAGCTTCCGTCGGAAAACTTGGCGCCGGCGTGGAGCCGCGTCAGGATCAGCTCGACGCCGCTGACTCCCTCTTCGGGATGGATGTCGACGGGCATGCCGCGGCCATCGTCGCTGACCTCGATGGCGCCGTCGCGGTGCAGGTCGACGCTGACTTCGCTGGCATGGCCGGCCAGGGCCTCGTCGACGCTGTTGTCGACAACTTCCTGGACGAGGTGGTTCGGCCGCGCGATGTCGGTATACATGCCGGGCCGTTTCCTGACCGGGTCGAGCCCGGCGAGGACTTCGATCGCGTCGGCGTTATAGCTGTTTCCCATCGCTTCCTGTACTCGTTCTGTCTTCGGGATTGCAGGGATGGCACGGAGTCGGCGCATCGGGGCATCTGGCGGCCTCGCCACGCGCTGCATGGCAAGCCCCGGAGAAGCGGAGCTCCCTGTAGTCTTATCGCGCAGGCGCGGATTTTCTTGATGCGGCGCGACTCAGGCTTGCAGCGCCATTTCCCGGCCAGCGCGGACTCGCCCGCATTGCAGGCAATGATTGAGCAGCTCGCCGAGGAAGCGGTTCACCAGCGCTTTCTCGTTGACCTGGTACATGCGCCTGTTCGGCTGCCCGTAACGCGCCTGCAAGACCTGCTGGCCCTGATATGAAAGCACCTCGGTGGAGTCGACATCGTGATAGACGCGCACGAGCAAGGCGGGATTGGCGAGGCGCTCGGGATCTTCGGGCTGCTGCACGATTTCCAGGCTCGTCGTGTAACGGAACACCTCGGTGATGCGAATTCGCATGACGATGTCGCTGCCATCGCGGCCAGGCAGCAGGAAGGTCGAGCAATGGCCAGTCAATTCGGCAGCCGCCTGCCTCTCGAATCCTTCCGCCGACGAACGCCGCGACTGCTCGCGCCAGATTCGCAGCTCGGGCAATAGCCGCAGCAGCCGCACGTAGTTGGCGTCCTTTTCGGCGATGTCCTCGGCAAGGCTGACCTGATATTTCCGTCTGTTCACATTCCTGCTCGCGCTTTCATCCAGTCCACCCGGCCCATGCTATTGCAATGGAATCGTGACGGCAATCGTCACGCCTTCGACATCGTCGCGGTTGTCAGCGCGGATCTGGCCATTGTGGAAGTCGGTGATGAGGCGCGCGATGTGCAGGCCCATGCCGAGATGCGGTTGTTTCTGCCTCTGGTGCGGCCGCACCGACACCATCGATTCGAAAATGCGGTCCTGCATTTCGCGGGGCAGGTATGGCCCCGCGTTGCTGATGCGGATCACCGCCTGATCGCGGACGCTGTGGCAATGAACGATCACGGGCTCGCCGGGGTGGGAAAACTCCACGGCGTTGGCAACGAGCTTGTCGAGCAATTGGGCGATGTATTCCGCAACACCCTTGACGTTCACCGGATCATGGCCGATGTCGAGGATGAATCGCGTGTCGGAATATGCGAGCCGGTAGCCCTCGGCGCAGCCTCTGACGACTTCGGCGAGGTCGATCAGTTCCTTTTCCGAGGTCTGAAGCATCTGTTCGAGCCGCGTCGCTTCGCTCATGCTGGTCAGGATCAGGTTGAGCCGGCTGATTCCTTCCTCGGCGCGCTTGATATAGACCTGGGACCGCTCCGGGTCGTCGGTGCTGCCAAGATTCTCGATCGACGAGCGCACCACCGCCACCGGAGTCCGCAGCTCGTGGGACAGCCGCGACGACATGTTCTCGAGATAGCTCGTGTACTGGCTCAAGCGTTCCACGATGCTGGAAAAGCTGCGCGACAGGTCGCCGATTTCGTCGGAGCTGTTCGATGGCATGATGGTATTGCGCACCCGGCCATTGTCGTCGATGATTCCTTCGGCCTGATTGCGCAGGCTCCGTACCCGGCTGGAAATCCGCGAGGCGACGAAGACCAGGCCGAAGGTGACGACCAGCATCACCGCGATGATCGTGTTGAACAGCCCTTCGAGGGCCTGGTTGCGGAAAGTGCGCACGCCATTCATGTTCTGGTCGACGATCACCGCGCCAGTCACTTCGTCACCGGTGAGGATCGGATGGCTCGCTTCGAGTATCACGGTCTCGGTGTCGGCGAGCTCGCGAAAGCGCGTGAATGGCTCGCCATTCAGGGCAGCGGCGATGTGTTCGCCCTCCCGCGCGACCCCGGAATAGAGGTCGTCGATGAAATTGGTCGTTGGCTGGGCGAGGATCAGGTTGTAGATCGGGGTCAGCCTGTTGTTCTGCACGAAGTCCCAGTAGCGGTTCTTCGGCGGATTGTTGAGATTGGAAAGAATCAGCCCCGTGGCGTTCTGGATGTCGCCGACGGTCAGCAATACGCGCCCCGAGCGATCGACGACCTGGATGTGGGAGTTGTTCGTGCGCCTCATGCCGGCGACGATGCGATCGATTTCCGGGGTCGGCAGTTGCAGCGAGCCGAGATGCTCGCCGGCCTGGGACTTGTGGGTGGCGATCACCGTCCCGATGTCGCGGTCGGTCGGGTCGTCCACGTCGAAAATCGCGAAGCCGATTCGCTCGCCGAGCATTTCCATGGGAATCTGCAGCTCGATTTCGTAACCGCCATCGACTTCGTACCATTGGCCGCTGATGCGTTCCTCGTACACCGGGTCGGCGTAATTGGCGTTGACGCGGAAGGGGTAGAGAAACTCGGGCTCGTGTGGAGCGATGACGAAGCGTTGCACGTCACGGCCATCGGCGGTCAGCATCGAGATCTGCAGGAAGTCGCTGCGGACCACGCTCAGCGATTCCCGGGAGCGATAGACGACCTGGTCGTCGCGAACCTTGAAATACGCGTATAGCGAACCGTTGTGTTCGCCAACCATGCTGCGGAATGACAGCGAGTCGTCATTGGCGTAGATTCGCGCCGGATTGAGCGAGGTGCGCAGGTAGTCGGCCTTGCCATAGCCGAGCTCGTACTGCTGGTAGGCGCCCCAATCGACCAGCGAGCCGTCGTTCAGCGACAGTGGCGAGTAGACCGGGTAGATGTACAGGTCTCCGGTTCTGGTTGCGCGACCGAAAGTGCCTTCGTCGAACAGTTCGGGCCGGTCGTTCAGCGCCGTCGCGAGGATCCGCGCCTCGCTGAGCACGGCGAGTTCCTGGAAGCTGCGCAGATACTCGTCGAGGGCCAGGATGAACTGGTAGACGAGCACCGGGATCAGCAGCAGCACGCTGGCGAGCAGGATCAGCTTGAAGCGGATGCTGAACGGCTTTTGGAACAGCTTCTTCATGGGGCTCGGTTCGGCTCAGGCCTGTGCAAGTCGTGTTCGAGTCGGGCCCGGCGCCCCGCTCGGGCCGGTCAGGCGGGATTCCAGCGATAGCCGATGCCGTATACGGTCTCGATGCAATTGAAGCCGGGGTCGAGCTGCATGAATTTCTTGCGGATGCGCTTGATATGCGAAGTGATCGTGCTGCCATCGACGAAGATCTTCGACTCCTGCATCAGGGACTGGCGGCTTTTCACGTGGCCGGGAAATTTGGCGAGCGCGTGGACCATCCAGAACTCGGTCACGGTCAATGGCACCGGTCGCTCGCACCACTGCACCGCCAGCCTCCCGATGTCGAGAGTCAACTGGTCCCGGGAAAGCAGGTTTTCCGGCGAGGCGGGCTGGTCGAGTATATCCTGCCGACGGAACAGCGCGGCGATCCGTGCGGTGAGATGGGGCAGGCTGATGTCCTTGGTCAGATAGTCGTCGGCGCCGATGCGCAGGCCGCTGACGGTGTCGAAGTCGTTGTCGCGAGCCGTGAGGAAGATGATCGGCAGGGTGTTCGACATCGACCGCAGTTCCTGGCAAAGCGTGAAGCCGCCGTCGATTTCGTCCTCCAGGCCGATATCGATGATCGCCAGATTGGGCAGCCGCGTGCCAAAGGCGCCCATCGCCTCGTGGCGATTGGCATAGGTCTGCACTTCGTAGCCCTGGCGGCGCAATACGTCCGCGTAGTTTTCGCGGATCGCCGCCTCGTCTTCAACGATCGCGATTCGTCTGCTCATGCTCCGGTCCCTCGTTCCTGCCCCGGACAACTATAACGCAATCGTCGTCTACCCGGAAAACGCGCCGCGAGGCCGTCTCGATTGCCACCATTCTGCCACATTTAATCAGCACATAGACCGAATGAACGCCTTGAGCGGCAAGAAAGCCGGTGTTAAATGAAAGTCCTTCGCCGCACCGTGCTGGCGTTTTCGCGATTCTCGCCGCCCACCGGCCACCGCCAAGGAGCGAGCGAGAAAGGGAGGAAGGACATGAAAGACATTCGGCTGGTAATCGGGGACAAGAACTATTCTTCGTGGTCTTTGTGCCCCTGGCTGTTGCTGCAGATGTTCGATCTCGAATTCGAGGAAATCCAGATCGCCCTGTATCAGGACGATACCGCAGAAAAGCTCGGGCCGTACTCGCCCTCGCTCAAGGTTCCAGCGCTGCTGCATCGCGAGATCACCGTCTGGGACTCGCTGGCGATCTGCGAATACGTCAACGAGGACTTGCTGCGAGGCCGCGCCTGGCCAGCAAGCTCGAGGCGCCGCGCTGCGGCGCGCTCGGTCTCCGCCGAGATCCATTCCGAATTCCCCGCGCTGAAAAAGCACTGGCCGATGAACTGCAAGGCTTCGATCAAGCTGCCGCTTTCCGAGCAGATCTACAACGAGGTCGCCCGCATCGACGCGATCTGGAGTTGCTGTCGGCACCGGTATGGCGAGAACGGCGACTATCTGTTCGGCCGCTTCTCGATCGCCGATTGCATGTTCGCGCCTACCGCAGTGATCTTCAACAGCTATCAGCCGGAGCTGAGCGCCGCTGCGGAACGCTACCTGCAAACCTTGCTCGGCAACCCCTTCCTGCGCAAGTGGATCGACGAGGGAAGAGGCGAAATCGCGCGGCAGCCGCTCCTCGCCCTGGCTCGCGCTAGCTAGGGCCTGGGGCGCGCGGGAAGCACCTCGCGCAGCTTGCTCGCCATGTCGAGCACGGCCTCTTCGGTCATTTCCCAGCCCATGCAGGCGTCGGTGACAGATACGCCATAGCGAAGCTGCGACAGGTCCGCCGGAATGTCCTGCCTGCCGGGGTGGATGTTGCTTTCGAGCATGGCGCCGATGATCGAGAGATTGCCTTCGAGAACCTGGTGGGTGATGTCCTTCAGCACCAGCGGCTGCATTTCGTGGTTCTTGTTCGAGTTGGCGTGGCTGCAATCGATCACGATGTTCGGGCTGACGCCTCCTTGCTTCAGCGACAGCTCGCATTGCGCGACGTGGACGGTGTCGTAGTTCGGCCCTCCCAGGCCGCCACGCAACACCACGTGGGCGTGCGGGTTGCCGCGAGTCGTCACGACGCTGACCTGCCCCTTGCCATTGATGCCGAGAAAGCGATGTGGTTTCGACACCGATTGCATGGCATTCACTGCCACCGTCCAGCCGCCGTCGGTGCCATTCTTGAAGCCGATCGCCGAAGAAAGCCCCGAGGACATTTCCCGGTGCGTCTGCGATTCGGTGGTTCGCGCCCCCACCGCCGACCAGCAAATCAGGTCTTGCAGATATTGCGGTGAAATCGGATCCAGCGCCTCGGTCGAAGTCGGCAGGCCGATATCGACGATGTCCTGCAACAGCCGGCGGCCTTTGCGCAGGCCGTCTTCGACCTTGAACGAGTCGTCAAGGTAGGGATCGTTAATCAGGCCTTTCCAGCCCGTCGAGGTCCGCGGCTTCTCGAAATACACGCGCATGACGATGTACAGCGTGTCGCTGACGCGATCCGCGAGCTCTTTCAGCCGACTCGCATAATCGAGCGCGAGTTGCGTGTCGTGTACGGAGCACGGCCCGATCACCAGGAACAGCCGATGGTCGTCGCGGCGCAAAATCGAGAACACCGTTTCCCGGGCCTCGCTCACCGCGACCGACTGCGCCTCGGTCAAGGGCAGCTCGGCCTTGAGCTGATTGGGAGTGATCAGCCTGTCGTTCGACTCGATATTGAGATTTTCCGTGCGCATCCGCGTGACCGGCATCCGAAACCGGGCCTCAACCGCAAAAGGGCGGCAATCATAGCAGAGGGACCAGCGATTTTCTCCGTTTTCTTGGCATTCCCGGGGTTCTGTGCATAGACTGTGCCGGTGATCGATATGCTCACTGATAGGAGACAAGCGATGGAAACCACGATCACGATAGTCAAGCAAAACGTTCCCGTGGCAGCGATGCTGCTGCTGGCGGTGCTGTTCATTCGCGCAGACCTGGACGGCAAGATCGAGTATCTGGGAGGGAAAATCGGGAATCTGGAAGAGAAAGTCGAGAAACTGGACGGAAAAGTCGAGAAACTGGATGGTAAAGTCGAGAAGCTCCGCACCGACATGACAAAGGAGTTCAAGGCGGTGAGGGCCGAAATGGCAGCAGGCCAGCAGGCCATTCGAACTGACATGGCAAAGGAGTTCAAGGCCGTGAGAGCCGAAATGGCAGCAGGCCAGCAGGTCATTCGGGCTGACATGGCAAAAGAGTTCAAGGCCGTGAGAGCCGAAATGGCAGCAGGCCAGCAGGCCATTCGGGCTGACATGGCAAAAGAGTTCAAGGCCGTGAGAGCCGAAATGGCAGCAGGCCAGCAGGTCATTCGGGCTGACATGGCTGCGGCCCATCAGGCTATTCGGGCTGAGATGAACAAGGAGCTGCGGGCTATCCGGGCTGAAATGGGCAAGGAGTTCCAGTCCATCCGGGCTGAAATGGCCGCCCAGGCCGAGCGGCTGGCGCGAGTCGAGGCCAAGGTGGAAAGCATCGAAGAGGCGCTCAGGGTCGAATGAACCACTTGCCCGGCGCATCAGTGGCGATTCATTCGTGGCAATAAAAACAAGCAAAAAGGAGCTTGCTACATGGGGAATGTCTTGCGGACTCGCCCGAAAACCTCCCGGGCGAGCTGTTCGCAAACAAACGAGCGGATTTCGGCATCATCCATCAACTTCGAGAAGATCGCCTCGTTGCCTTCCATTCGCGCGATGAACAGCTCATCAAGCGAGCGATCAAGATAGGCGGCAAAGTCGGGCAGGGTATTGGCCCGCGCTGCTTCGGCGATCTTCTCGTCGCTCTCCGCCGAGGCCCGGATCTGCTCGACGAACAACTGGTCCGCTTCGGCAAAGTCGGTGCCGAAACGCTCGTTGATACGCTCGATCAAGCTCGAAAGCGGCACATCCGGCTCCTGGGCGCCAGCCGTGCCGACCTCGGTCGGCCCTTTCAGCGGATAGACCTCGCCTTGCGCAAGGTCGATGCTCCCCGTCGAGAGCTGCTGAAGACGGAAAAACTGCAACCCCACTTCATCTTCGAGGGCAAAGGCGCGGCCATCGCCGGGCGGAGGGAGTTTCGCGAGCAGATTGCGCGCGAAAGCGTAGAGCTGTTCGAACTCGGGATCCTGCCAGGGGGTGATCTGCGACAGGAAAGCGTACAGGTTTCGATACGCGGTCAATTGGCCGCGAAATTCTTCCTGCTCCTCCTCGTTCCGGCCTTGAAAGCTTTGCACCACGGCATCGAGGACGGCATTCATCCGGCGATGGTCATCGGCTGAATGATCGCGCCGCCCGTGATACCAGACCTTGGCGAACCCGGTGACGTCGGCCGGCGCGAAGATTGCCCGTTCGAGCAAGTGATGCTGCAACTCGCCAAGCCGCTGCGGGTCGACGTTCTCGCCGACCGGCGTCGTCTCGTAATAGGGCTTGAACGCCTGGTGGATGTCGTGTTCCTCGTTGACGAAATCGAGAATGAAGGTATGCGACTTGCCGGGCGCGATTCGATTGAGCCGCGACAGCGTCTGCACCGCCTGCACGCCGGCGAGGCGCTTCACCACGTACATCGTCTGCAACAAGGGCTGGTCGAAGCCGGTCTGGTACTTTTCCGCGACGAGCAGCACCCGGTATTCATCGCTCTCGAAGCGTTCCGGGAGCTCGCTTTCGGCAAGGCCTTCGTTCATCGCGACCTCGGTCCAGGACGAGCCAGGAGCGTCCGGGTCTTCGACGGTACCCGAGAAAGCGACGAGCGAGCGTATCTCGGTGTAGCCCTGGTCATTGGCATAGCGATCGAAAGCGAGTTTGTATCTCACCGCTTCGAGGCGGGAGCCCGTGACGACCATGGCCTTGGCGCGCCCGCCGAGTTCGTGCATCACGTGTCGCCGGAAATGTTCGACGATGACCGAAACGACCTGTTCGATGTTGACGGGATGCAGTTCCCGGTAGCGCGCGAGAGCTTTGGCGGCCTTCTTTTTCGGCACGTCAGGGTCGTTTTCGACTTGCTTGATGAGGCCAAAATAGCGCTTGTAGGTCGTGTAGTTGCGCAGCACGTCGATGATGAAGCCTTCCTCGATGGCTTGCCGCATCGGATATTCGTGGAAAGGCGAGGTGCCGGATGGTCCTGGTTCGTCGAATAGCGCTTTCGTCTTGAATTTTGGTGTCGCGGTGAAGGCGAAGAAGCTGATGTTCGGCTGCCTGGCACGTCGCAGCGCATCGCGCAGCACCGCCGCCTTGGCATCGTCGGAAAGATCGCAGTCCTCTTCGTCAGAAAGCTGGGCGGCGATCGCCGCTTCGATTCCATCCCGGTTCAGCATCCCCCTGAGCGCGGTCGCTGTCTCGCCGCTTTGCGACGAATGCGCCTCATCGACGATAACGGCGAAGCGCTTGCCAGCAGTGTCGATCTGCACGCCAGCGCCTGTTTGCTCGAGGCTCGAAAGCGCCTGGGAGAGGAACGGGAATTTCTGGATCGTCGTCACGACGATGGGAGTGCCCTGGGAGAGGGCGTGGGCGAGTTGCCTCGTGTCGCGGTCGATTTTCTCGACCACGCCGATCTTGTGCTCGAACTGGTAGATCGTGTCCTGCAATTGCTGGTCGAGCACGCGCCGATCGGTCACGACGATGACCGAATGGAACACTTTCTCGTCGCGTTCGTCGTGCAAGCTCGCCAGCCGATGCGCGAGCCAGGCGATCGAGTTCGACTTGCCGGACCCTGCCGAGTGCTGGACCAGATAGTTTCGCCCCGCACCATTGGCCCTGGCGTGGGCGACGAGCTTGCGAACCGCGTCGAGCTGATGGAAGCGCGGGAAGATCATCATCTCCGTTCGCTTGCCCTTGCTCACGCTGGCTCGCCGTCCCCTCTCTTCGAGATGCATGAAGCGTTGCAGGATTTCCAGCAGGCTGTCGGCCCGCAGCACTTCGTCCCACAGGTAGTGCGTCTTCCAGTTCGCTTCGACCGGCGGATTGCCGGCGCCGTGAGCGTTGCCGCGATTGAAAGGCAGGAAGCGCGTTTTCGCGCCCTCGAGCCGGGTCGTCATCCAGACTTCGTCCGGATCCACCGCGAAATGGACCAATGCTCGCTTCTTGAATTGAAACAGCAGGTCGCGCCCATCGCGATCTTGCTGGTACTGCCGCACGGCATCGGCGGCGCACTGGCCGGTGAGCGGGTTCTTGAGTTCCGCAGTGACGACGGGAATGCCGTTGACCGCGAGCGTCAAGTCGATGATGCAACGGCGGCGACGGCCATCCGTCTTCTTCATGACCGAATCGAAAGCGACTTGCCGCGTGACCGTCAGCCGGTTGCTCGCATAGCTTGCCGCCGCCTCGGGATTCATTCCCGTGTTCGGCTGGAACCAGGCCATGCGCAAGGTCTTGCCATGGCATTTGAAGCCATGGCGCAGAACATGCAGCGAGCCCTTGAGAGCCAGTTCCTTGACCAGACCATCGAGCACGGTCGCGACGGTCCTCGACCCAAGCAACGCCTCCAAAGCCCCCCATTTGGCTGCCTGGCCGTCTCTCAGGAAGCCGGCAACGTCGCCCGGAAACAGCGCAAGCTCCTCATCGAAGTCAGCAGCACCGCGCACCTCGTAGCCACCCGATCCGACCAGCCCTGCCTCGATGGCTGCTTCGAAATGGTGTTCGGTATGGCCGGGCATGGCAATTTCTGATGACGCTTCAGGCCTGTGCAGGCTACTGAGCGTTGGGTTCCATTTGCATGCTATCGATCCAAAGCCGCCCGTTGCTGCTGATGACCGATTTTGTTGTTGGCCCCATCTCGAATGCTATGGTCGTCAAATGATAGAGCGTCAATGCCTCGTCTTGCAGGAGCGGATCTTTTTCGAGGTCAATGATTTCAAGTTGCTGCTGCCTTGCTTCGTCGCGATC
>RKSA01000090.1 GCA_007571115.1 Gammaproteobacteria bacterium | reverse complement strand
GTTGAAGAAAGCGGAATCGGCAATTTCACGCACTGACGACGCTATTGCAAGGTTTCCGTATCAGGCTTGCCGGGCGTCGTCTCGGCAGGCTCGCCGGGAACACGGTAGCGTTCTGCGGCCCATTCGCCGAGGTCGACGAGCTGGCAGCGCTCGCTGCAAAAAGGGCGATGGGCGCTGTCGGCTCTCCATGCCACATCCTTGCCGCAGGTCGGGCAGGTCACTGTCACTGTTTCGTCATGCATGTTCTTGCGCCATCGCCAGATAGCGCGAATGCAGGCCGCGCACGCGGCCCGGCAAGGCACTCCTGGCATTTTCGTTGTTGATGATGTCATCGGCGCCGCGCAGGCGTTGCGCAGGGCTGAACTGGGCCCCGATGATCGCCTCGATGGCGGCGCGGTCGCTGCCGTCGCGATTCGAGGCGCGGCGCAACTGCGTTTCCCGGCACACATCGACGACCAGCACGCGATCCGCGAGCCGCTGCTGCGAAGTCTCGAGCAGCAAGGGCGAAACGAGCAGGCAGTACGCCGAACGGCACGAATCGATCTGCTGTCGCAGCAATTCGTCGATTCGCGGATGGAGCAATTGCTCGAGCCAGGCGCGTTCTGCGGAATCGGCAAAAATCAGCTCGCGCAGGCGCGCCCGGTCGAGGCTGCCGTCTGCCATGAGCATCGCCTCGCCATGGCGCGCGCGAATCGCTTCGAGGGCCTCGCCCGGCGGCTTGACGACCTCGCGCGCAGCCAGGTCGGCATCGACGACTTCGACCCCCAGCTCGGCGAACATTCCGGCTACGGTGCTCTTGCCGCTACCGATTCCGCCAGTCAGCCCTACCGTGAACGTCGCCATCACGAGAACAGCACGAAAAGCCGCTCCGCCCCGACGAATAGCACGGCGAGGCCAGCGATGGCGAGGAACGGGCCGAAAGCCAGGGGCTGTGACCACGAACGGCCATGGATCGCGATCAGCGACAGTCCCCAGGCTGCGCCGATGCTCGAGGCGAACAGCACGATGAAAGGCAGCGCCTGCCAGCCGAGCCAGGCGCCCAAGGCGGCGAGCAGCTTGAAATCGCCCCGGGCCATGCCTTCCTTGCCGGTCAGCAGGAAATAGCCGAGGTGGAAGACGTAGAGCACGAGGTAGCCACCTGCGGCGCCGAGAATCGCATCGCTCGCGCCGACCCCGAGCAGCTCGGGAAACAGCGCGTTCAGCAGCAGGCCGAGCCAGAGCAATGGCAGGGTGAGAACGTCTGGCAGCAACTGCTTTTCCTGGTCGATCGCCGCCAGCGCGACCAGCACGTAGCCGAAACTCAGCCAGGCCAGGGTCTGCCAGCCGAAGCCGAACAGCAGGCCGAGCAAGCCCGACAGCAAGGCGCAGCATAGCTCGATCAGCGGATAGCGCCATGTGATCGGTTCGCGGCAACCCGCGCATCTGCCGCGCAACAGCAGAAAGCTGAACAGCGGAACCAATTCCCAGGGCTTGATGCCGCGCTGGCAGTTCGGGCAATGGGAGGCGGGCCGGATCAGGTTGAAGCGATGGACGCCCGGGTCGCGAGGATCCCGCAAAAGGCCGAGAAAATCCCGGGTTTCGGATTGCCACTGACGTTCGAGCATGATCGGCAGGCGATACGCGACGACGTTGACGAAACTTCCGATCAATAGCCCGAAGATGAGCAGGGCCGTGAAGGCCCAGCCGGGAGAGTTGTCGAGAAAAGTCACGAATTCCATGCATTCACCGCGTCTACAGGACCGATCCCAGTTGGAAGATCGGCAGGTACATGGCGACCATCAGCCCGCCAACGAGAAGGCCGAGCAAGGCCATTATAAAGGGCTCCAGCAAGGCCGTTAAGCGATCGACGCGGCTTTCGACGTCCTCCTCGAAAAACGCCGCGCACTTGTCGAGCATGTCGTCGAGCATCCCCGATTCCTCACCGATGTCGACGAGTTGCTCGAGCAGCGGCGGAAACAGTCTGGCAGCGCGGATCGCGCCAGCGAGCGACTGGCCGTTGCGCACATCTTCGCCGATGGCGCCGATCGCCTTGGCGTAGACGACATTGCCCGTCGTCTCGGCAGCCGATTCGAGGGAGTCGGTCAGGGCGGCGCCGGCGCGGAACAGCGTTCCCAGGGTTCGCGCGAAGCGCGCGCAGGCGGCGTGGCGAGTCAGCGGCCCGATCACCGGCGCGCGCAACAGCGCGCGTTGCCGCAGCCGATTCGCGCTCGAAGAATGCCGCGGCAGCCAGACAAGCGCGATAAACAGCGCCAGCACCGCGCCGGCTGCGCCGGGCCAGTTGGCGGTCATCCAGTCGGAAAGCCCCAGCACCACCTGGGTGAACCAGGGCAGTTCGGCGCCGAGCCCGGCGAAAGTCTCGGCGAAAGTCGGCACGACCCGGGTCAGCAAGACTGCGGTAACCGCCAGCGCCACGCAGCACACTGCCAATGGATACGTCGATGCCTTGCGGATTCGCGCCTTGAGCCGCTCGGATTTTTCCCGATGCGTCGCGAGCCGGTCGAGCATCGCCTCGAGCGTTCCCGAACTTTCGCCGGCAGCGACCAGGTTTCGATACGGCGAATCGAAGATTTCCGGGTGGCGCCCCATGCTGTCGGCGAGGCCGTTGCCGCCGGTGACATCGTCGCGCAATGCCAGAATCAGCGAGCGCAAGGTCGGCTTGCTGGCGGTTTCCGCCATGATTCCCAATGCCTGCACGAGGGGAATCGCCGCGCGCACCATCGTTGCCAGTTGCCGCGTGAAAATCGCGATGTCGGCGCTCTTGATGCGCTTGCGAGCGCCGCCGAACCAGGGCTGGGGCTTGCGCCGGACTCGCCTTGGACGAATTCCCTGGCGGCGTAGCCGGGCTTTCGCCAGGGCGACGCTGGCGCCGGATATCTCGCCCTGGGCGGGCCTGCCGCTACGGTCGAGCCCTTGCCAGGTCCAGAGGGAGTCGGCAGAAGTGTTTTTCATGACGGTTGCACCGCGCTGCTCGCGTTCCCGGTCGTGTTCCAGGTCACGCGATTGACTTCATCGAGGCTGGTAAGCCCTGCGGCAGCCTGCTCCAATGCCGACCGTCGCAGATCCTGGTGACCTTCTCGCGCCGCCTGGGCGGCAATCTCGATGGCATTGCCGTCGCCCATGATGATGGCCGCCATGGCCGCGCTGACGGGCAAGGTTTCGTAGATGCCCACGCGTCCGCGGTAGCCTCCCTTGCAATGTTCGCAGCCGCCGGCGCCGAAAAGCCGCAGGTGGTCGGCCTGGTGCGGTGCGAACCCGGCTTCGAGCAAGGTGTCTCTTGGCAGCCGCAGCGGTCGCCGGCAATGCTGGCAGAGCTTGCGCAGCAGCCGTTGCGCGACAATCAGGCGCACCGAAGTCGCCAGATGGAAAGCCGGAACGCCCATGTTCTTCAGCCGGGTCAAGGTCTCGCCGGCGCTGTTGGTATGCAGGGTGGACAGCACCAGATGGCCGGTCTGGGCGGCTTTCACCGCGATTCCTGCGGTTTCCAGGTCGCGGATCTCGCCGACCATGAGCACGTCGGGGTCTTGGCGCAGAAAGGCGCGCAGGGCCGTCGCGAAATCGAGGCCGATGCGATTGTTCACTGCGACCTGGTTGATTCCCTCGAGGTTGATCTCGACGGGATCCTCGGCGGTGGCGATGTTTCGTTCGGCGGTGTTGAGCACGCGCAGCCCTGCGTACAGGGTCACGGTCTTGCCGCTCCCCGTTGGCCCGGTGACGAGAATCAGCCCCTGGCTTGCCTGCAAGGCGAACAGGAACTGCTCGCGTTGCAGGTTGTTCAGGCCGAGGGAGTCGATATCGAGCTGCGCGTTGCCGCCGTCGAGGATTCGCAGCACGATCTTCTCTCCCCACAGCGTCGGCAGGGTGTTGACGCGAAAATCGACCGCGCTGCCGTCGGCGATTCGCAGCCGCACGCGACCGTCCTGGGGCAGGCGCCGTTCCGAGATGTCCATTTGTGCCATGATTTTCAGCCGCGAAGCGATGCGCCGCGCGATATTCACTGGTGGCCGGGTGATCTCGTGCAGGATTCCGTCGATGCGGAACCGTACCCGGCAACTCGCCTCGTAGGGCTCGAAATGGATGTCCGAAGCTCCGGCCTGCAAGGCGTCGAGCAGCAAGCGGTTGACGAGGCGCACGATCGGCGTCTCGTCGGCGTCTGTGGCGTCGCTGCCAGCATCGGGCTGGAGTGCCGTGTTGCCATGCAGCTCTTCCAGGCCGAGTTCGCCAAGCAATCCTTCGTCGCGGCTTTGCAGGCGCAATGCCCGGGCAAGCTTGGCTTCTTCCACGACGACGGGCTGCACCGCAAGCCCCGTGCGGAACTTGATTTCATCGAGCGCCGCAAGCGCCGCTGGAGCGGACAGGGCGAGCAATAGCCGGCCGCCTCGCCGCAGCAGCGGCAACACCTGGTACTGGTCGATCAGTTTCCGCTCGATCACCTTGCGCTCGAGCTGGTGCGGATCGAATGCATCAAGATCGAGCAATGGTGCGCCAAGCGTCATCGCGATCGCCAAGGCGTCCTGGCGACCTGCCGCCTCCACCTGATTCGGCGCAGCGGTCAACATAGGCCGTTGTTCAGGCATGTTCCGCCTTCGGTCCAGTCCACCGGAGCGGCGACGCCATCGGGGGTCAAGGTGTACGTGATGCCGGCGAGGTTCGAGCCATCCTCCTGCCGCCAGGTCATGGTGATGACGCCATCGGTGACATTGGCGCCATGGACCGTGGCGGTTGCCACGACATTGGCGGGAATGCCAAGCGCGCCGCCATCGAGGTCATCGAGGGCGCCGGGGCCGCGAGTCTGGATGGCGAGTTCCACTGCGGTGCGCAATGGAGTCACTGCGAGCACGAGCTCCGAGAACTCGGCGCGATCCGAGTAGTTGCGGTAGGCGGGCAGCGCCACCGCCGCGAGTATGCCGATGATCGCAACGACGATCATCAGTTCGATCAGGGTAAAGCCGTGCTGGGATCTGTGCATGTTTCTGTCTCCTTTGTGCTTGCCGGTGTGGCGGGGCAAGTCTAGGCAGCATTTGCCGGAAACGGGAAGAATCGGCGAGAAAAACATCGCCGAGGGAAATCAGCGCCGCGAGCAGGCCAGGCCGATGCTCATTCCTGGGGCGGGGCGCCGAGCCTGGCAGCGAACAGGCCGTAGACGATCATCGGCCAGATGCCAATGTGGATCATCACGTCGGCGAGGTTGAAAACGTAGTTCCACCAGGGAATTTGTTGCAGGTCGATGTAGTCGATCACGCTGCCGTGAACGATCCGGTCGAGCACGTTGCTCAAGCCGCCTCCGGCGATGCAGCCGAAACAGGCGAATTCGAGCCGGGAGATTCGCGCGCCGCAATACAGCCAGATCGAGATGCCGCCAAGCAGCGCCAGGCTGAACAGCCCGAACAGCCAGCCATGGCCTTGCAGGAGGCCGAAGATGCCGCCGTGATTGCGGATATGCGTGAGATGGACCAGGCCGTTCCATTCGATGCTTGCGTAGAGCGGGATATTGCCGTTGATCCACCAGCCAGCGGCCTGGGCGGCGCCAAGCACCGCCAGGGCGACTGCGGCGAAAAGCGCGAAGCCGCCGGGGTTTGCTGGCCCAAGACTGGACAATTTGCGTTCTCTCATGTCGCCGTGAAGCCGCAGCATAGAGGCAATCGAGCCGTGAATACAAGCGCCTGTCGCCACGGCCCGGGAAAGCCATGCGCGCATGTGCCCAGAGAGCATTCCTGCTATGCTCGATGGTCTTCGCGGAGGAATCGCGCTCCGGGAGAGCAGGTTTGCGTAGCAACGATTGCAACAATGCGGCGGATTTCCGCGAACTCGCGCGCAGGCGCCTGCCCGCGCCGCTGTTTCATTACATCGACGGCGGCGCTGACGACGAAATCACCTTGCGCCGCAATACCAGCGCCTTCGACAAGGTCCGGCTGATTCCCGACGCTCTCGCCGACCTGTCGAGCCTCGACCTTTCGGTCAAGGTGCTCGGCCAGCGCCTCGAATGGCCCGTGTTTTGCTCGCCGACGGCGATGTCGCGGCTTTTCCATCACCATGGCGAAGCTGCGGTATGCCGGGCTGCCCACAGGCACGGCACGATGTATAGCCTATCGACGCTTGCAACCACGAGCATCGAGGAAATCGGCGCGTTGACGCCGGGCCCGAAATGCTACCAGTTGTACATCCACAAGGACCGGGCGATGAGCTGGGACTTCATCGACCGTTGCAAGGAGGCGGGTTTTTCCGCGCTCTGCCTCACCGTCGACACCCTGGTGGCGGGCAATCGCGAACGCGACCTGCGAACCGGCATGGTCACCCCGCCGCGTTTCACCCTGGCGAGCATGTTGAGTTTTTTCGCGCATCCCCACTGGAGCCTCAACTATCTCGCCGGAAAGAAATTCGAGCTTGCCAACGTGGCGGGCCACATCGATGCGGGAACGAGCAAGCTCATTTCGGTGATCGACTACATCAACAGCCAGTTCGACCGCTCGATCACCTGGAAGGACGCCGAACAGGCGATCTCGCGCTGGGCAGGGCCATTCGCGATCAAGGGAGTGATGTCGGTCGACGATGCGCGTCGCGCCGCCGACATCGGCGCCAGCGCCATCATGATTTCCAACCATGGCGGCAGGCAGCTCGACGGCTCGACTGCGCCTTTCGACCAGCTCGGCCCCATCGTCGACGCAGTGGGCGACCGTATCGAGGTCATTCTCGATGGCGGCGTGCGCCGCGGCAGCCACGTGCTGAAAGCGCTCGCCATGGGCGCCAGGGCCTGCATGATCGGCAGGGGCTATCTGTACGCCCTCGCCGCCGGCGGCGAACCCGCAGTCGACCGGGCCTTGGGCAAACTGCGCGCCGAAGTCGAGCGCGACATGATCCTGATGGGCTGCGATTCCGCAAAACGCCTGAACCGCTCGCGGTTGCACTTTGACTGAACCCGCAGCGCTACCACCTGCTTCTGACCGAGGGCAGGGCGACTCGTTTGCAAAACGGCACTTGGTTTTCGTAATTCTCGATCATATGATAGTTTCTCTCTGAAGGAGCGTCGCATGGGGGAAGGCAGTGTGCAAGCATTTCGGCGTTCTTTCGTCGGACGAGATCAAGCGTATCAGAGTCCTTCATGGCATGACGCGGGCACGATTCTCGCAGATCACCGGAATTGGCGAAGCTTCGCTGAATCGCTGGGAAAACGGCTTGAACATCCAGAGTTTGGCGCATGATCGCTATCTCCGCTTGTTGTCTCGGAAGGACGTGATGAGGCGCATGGAAGAGTTGACGGGAGAAAGCTGTGGAAGATCAATGGGGGAATTGAGTCATGTTTGATCTGGATGCGCTGCGGCAGGCGCAGCGAGTGGTGGCGCGGCACATGCCGCCGACACCGCAATATCGCTGGCCTGGGCTTTGTGCCTTGACGGGCTGCGAAGTCTGGCTGAAACACGAGAATCACACTCCGATCGGCGCTTTCAAGGTCCGCGGCGGCCTGGTTCTGCTCGATGAATTGCAGCGCGGCGCTGGCCTTCCCGGCAAGATCGTCACCGCGACCCGGGGCAACCACGGCCAGAGCATTCCCTATGCGGCCTGCCGCCTCGGCGTTCCGGTCACGGTCTACGTGCCGCGGGGCAATAGCGTGGAAAAGAATGCCGCCATGAGCGGCTGGGGCGCCGAACTGATCGAGTTCGGCGACGATTTCGAGGAGTCGCGGCTCGAATCGGCGCGAGTCGCCGAGGCCGAAGGCGCCCTGGCCGTGCCGCCTTTCCATTCTGCGCTCGTGCGTGGCGTGGCGACGTATGCCCTGGAACTGTTCGAGGCGCTCGCCGATCTCGATGCGGTCTACGTGCCGATCGGCATGGGCTCGGGGGTCTGCGGCGTGATTCTGGCTCGTGACCTGCTGGGGCTCGATACCGAAGTCATTGGAGTCGTTTCGGCGAATGCGGCGGCGATGGCGCGCAGCGTCGAGGCAGGCAAGATCGTCGCCACCGATTCGGCCAACACCTTCGCCGATGGCATGGCTTGCCGCGTGCCGATGCAGGCGCCTTTCGCAATCGTTCGCGATGGCGCTGCGCGGGTCGTCGAGGTCGAAGAGCAGGACATCGCCGAGGCGATGCGCCTGCTGTACCGCCACACGCACAATGTCGCCGAAGGCGCCGGCGCGGCTGCGTTCGCGGCGCTGATGCGAGAACGCGAAAGGCAGGCAGGGCGCAAGATCGGCGTCATCCTGACCGGCGGCAACATCGATGCCGACGTGTTGCAGACAGTGCTCGGTGGCGGCGTTCCCGGCCTCGGTGGCGATGCGGCCCGGCGGGAATCGGTCCAGGCAGTTGCGGGGTAGCAGGGGGTTCTTCTGCTAGCCGCCAAGCCTCAGCAATAGAAACACGATCACCATCGTGGACGCGAGAATGCTGCTGAGAATCCACACTTTCAGCGATTCCAGCTCTGCCTTGGTCGCCATGTGCTTCATCTGGCCCGCAATGCTTTCCT
>RKSA01000106.1 GCA_007571115.1 Gammaproteobacteria bacterium | reverse complement strand
ACGAGCAAAACAAACAGGACCAGCGAGGACGATCCATGAAAGCCTTCCAGATCGAGCACGGCCTCGTCATGCCCCTCGACCGCGCCAACGTCGATACCGACTTCATCATTCCCAAGCAGTTTCTCAAGTCGATCCGCCGCAGCGGCTTTGGCGCCAACCTGTTCGACGAGCATCGCTATCTCGATGCGGGAGTTCCCGACGGCGACAACCGCAGCCGCCCGATCAACCCCGATTTCGTCTTGAACGAGCCGCGCTATCAGGGAGCGTCGATTCTGCTCGCCCGCGACAATTTCGGCTGCGGATCGAGCCGCGAACACGCCCCCTGGGCCCTCGACGACTACGGCTTCCGCGCCATCATCGCGCCGAGCTTCGCCGACATCTTCTTCAACAACTGCTTCAAGAACGGCATCCTGCCGATCGTTTTGCCAAGAGATGCCGTGGATCGGCTTTTCCGCGAAGTTGAGGCCGAGCCAGGGTATCGGCTGCGCGTCGAGCTGCCCCGGCAGGTCGTCGTCAAGCCCGGAGGCGAGGAACTCGCTTTCGCCGTCGACGAATTCGGCAAGCACTGCCTCTTGCACGGCCTCGACGACATCGGCATCACCTTGCAGGACGAAGCCGAGATCCGCGCCTTCGAGGAGCGCTGGCGCGAGCGTTCGCCGTGGAATTTTGCCGCCAGCGGCGAGCCGGGCGTCGCCGGGCGATGAAAAGCTGCGATGTCGCGGTGGTCGGCGCCACGGGAGCGGTCGGCGAATGCCTGCTGAGCATCCTCGCTGAGCGCAAGTTTCCTCTCGGCAAGCTGCACGCCCTGGCGAGCGAGCGCTCGGCCGGCTCGACGGTGCTGTTTGGCAGCAAGCCGCTGAGCGTCGAAAATCTCGCCGAGTTCGACTTCACCAAGGTCCAGCTCGCGCTGTTCTCGGCCGGAGGTGCGGTTTCGATCGAACATGCGCCACGCGCCGCAGAGGCTGGCTGCGTCGTGATCGACAACACTTCGGCGTTTCGCTACGACGACGACATCCCTCTCGTCGTCAGCGAGGTCAACCCGGAAAGCCTCGCCGGCTATCGCGAGCGCAGCATCGTTGCGAACCCGAACTGCTCGACGATGCAGATGCTCGTCGCCTTGAAGCCGCTCCACGACGCAGCGCGGATTCGCAGAGTCAGCGTCGCGACCTACCAGGCGGTTTCCGGAGCGGGCCGCGCGGCGATCGGCGAACTCGCGGGCCAAACCGCCGAGCTGCTCAACGGTCGCCCGGCCGAAGCCGCGGTGCTGCCTCGCAGGATCGCCTTCAACGTCCTCCCCCACATCGACCAGTTCCTCGACAACGGCTACACCCGGGAAGAGATGAAGATGCACTGGGAGACGCGCAAGATCCTCGGCGACCCCTCGATCCAGGTCAGTGCCACCTGCGTTCGCGTTCCCGTCTTCTACGGCCATGCCGAGGCCGTTCAAGTCGAGATCGAGCAGCCGCTTTCGGCATCGGTGGCGAGGGAATTGCTCGGCAAGGCGCCTGGAGTCGTCGTCGTCGACGATCCCGCGCAGCAGCGCTATCCGACTCCGGGAGAGGACGCGGCGGGAGCGGATCCCGTGTTCGTCGGCAGGATTCGCGAGGATTTTTCTCTCGAGAATGGATTGAACTTGTGGATCGTGGCCGATAATGTCCGTAAAGGTGCTGCCTTGAACGCGGTGCAGATCGGTGAATTGTTGCTTGAAGAATATCTTTAGTGTGCCTCGCGTCTGCCTCGGCGGCGCGTTGTTCGCCTTGCCGGCGGCCTTGCTCGCCGCTTTTCTTGCCGCCTTGCTGGTTTTGTCCGCGAACGTCGCTGCTGCTGCCGCTCTCGGCGATTTGCAAGTCGAATCCTCGCCGGGCGAGCCTCTGCTTGCCCGCGCGCCCCTGTTCGATATCGATGGCGTCGAGCTTGCCGAGCTGCGAATCAGCCTGGCGCCGGCCCCGGTCTACGAGCGAGCGGCGGTCGCCCGGGACGAGCTCGTCGACTCGATCGAACTGCGCATCGAAGGCGCCTCGCTTGTCCTGAGCACGCAACAACCGGTCTTCGCGACCGACGTCGAACTCATTTTCGATATCGTCTGGCCAGGAGGCCGCGCATTCAGCCAGCATCGGCTGCTTTTGCAGGCTGCAACGGCAGTTCCTGGCGAACCGGCGCCGCTCGCCGGGCAGGCAGCGCCACCGGGCGCCGGGCAGGAAGCCAGTGATATCGAGCCGGTTCGCCCGATCCGCATCGCCGCTGGAGACAGCCTGTGGCGAATCGCCCGTCGGGTCTACGGCCGAGGCGTGCGCTACACCGTCATCTACGCCGCGAACCGGGCGCAGATAGAGGATCCCGACCTGATCTTTCCGGGGCAGGTCTTCTCGGTGCCGCCGCCCCGCTAGGCGGCTCGGAGGCCGGCGCGCTCCTCCTCGCGTTCCTGCCGCTCCTCTTCGGGGTCCCGATAGGCCCGGTCGGCATGGAAGGCGCAGTAGGAATGCGGGGCGAGCGTCGGCGCGCCGCAATAATGAAACGCCTCTTCCTGCGGATCGCCGAACGGCCACTGGCAGGTGCGGAAGGGCGAGGCTCTGACAGCCTCGAACAGGTGGCGGGTCGCAGCGGACATCGGGACATGTCTCCGAGCTGTTATTGCAGTGCAGCAAATCTGTTGCGTCGCAGCATGACGGTCAAGCGATTTTTATGCGCTGCACCCGCCATGCGCGCCGGTTTGCCGCAAATTGGGCGGAGGAGCCGAATTTCAAGGAGATTTTCATGCCCGCCTCCATCCGTCATGCTCAGGCCGCTGTCCCGGATTCGATTCGGGGGTCATCCGGGCATCTCCCGAGCGCGGCGCAGGGCGCCGTCGCCGCATGGA
>RKSA01000234.1 GCA_007571115.1 Gammaproteobacteria bacterium | reverse complement strand
CGGAGAGGTTGACGGCGGTGATGATGCCGACGGAGGGCACGAACAGCGCGACCTTGTTGAAGATCCATCGGTGCTGGTCGGCGACGGCGTCGTTGAGCACGTCGGGGGTATTGCTGACCGCGATTCCCGCCGAGCTGGCGCGGTCGAAGTCGATTCCGTCGACGCCGACGCCGAAGCACGCGAGCACTCGCAGCGAACCGAGCTCGTAGACGAATTCGTCGCAGGCCCAGGAAGCGCTGGCAGCAGCCTGGCAATGGCCATCGAGCCGCTCGATCAGGGCGCGCTTTCCGTCCTCGGAAAGCGGCGCCAGGTGATAGGTCTCGTAGTGCTGCTCGAGTTCGGCGATCGTCTCGCGATCAAATTCGTTGACGATCAGCAGCGGCTTCTTGCCCGACATTGCATCGACTCCCCGTTTTGCCTCGTTGCCGACTCTTTCCCGCCTGGCCGCGCAGTATACAACGAAGCCACTGAATCACTCCCCCCTTCCATGGAAGGGGGCTTTCCGATGCCTTTCGCCAAGGAGGGAGTCAGCCCGCAGCTATGCTAGAGTTGCGCTTTGTCGAGCCGTTCCGGGGCAAGCCGTGCCAGCAAGCAAGGATCATGATGCGAGGCGCGCTGCGCAGCTTGGGCGGCAGTTGCGCGCGCTGCCTTCGATCGATCGGCTGCTCAATTCTCCCGAGCTTGCCGGGCTCGTCGACGAGTTCGGCTTCGAGGCATGCAAGCGCGCCGCGCGGGACGAGCTCGCAGGGCTGCGCACTGCCTTGCGCGATGGTGATCCTGTGGTCGCTGCGCGAGTCGAGTCCGACGATTTTCCCGCCAGCGTGTTCGCGGCCTTGCAGCGCCGGGTGAGAGCGCGGTTTAGCGCGTCGCTGCGTCCGGCTTTCAACCTCAGCGGGGTCGTCGTGCATACCAATCTCGGTCGCTCGATCCTTCCCCCGGAAGCTTTGCAGGCGATCGCCGCGGCAGCCGCGAACGCCTGCAATCTCGAATACGATCTCGCCACGGGGCAACGCGGCGAGCGCGACGAGCATGTCGAGGCGCTGCTCTGCGAGCTGACCGGCGCGGAAGCCGCGACCGTCGTCAACAACAACGCTGCTGCGGTATTGCTGATGCTCAACACCCTCGCCGCGGGGCGCGAAGTGCTCGTTTCCCGGGGCGAGCTCGTCGAGATCGGCGGCTCTTTCCGCATGCCCGAGGTCATGCAGGCCGCCCATTGCATTCTCAGGGAAGTCGGAACGACCAACCGCACGCACCGCCACGACTACGCCAGCGCGATCGGCGAAAATACCGCGCTGTTGCTGAAAGTGCATACCAGCAATTACGCAGTGCGCGGTTTCAGCAAATCGGTTTCCGGCCTCGATCTCGGCGAATTGGCTCGGGAACGCGGCCTGCCTTTTTGCCACGATCTCGGTTCGGGCGCCCTGGTCGAGCTGGAGCGGTTCGGCCTGCCGCAGACCCTCACCGTCGCCGAGGCCCTCGCCGAAGGCGCGGGGCTCGTCAGTTTCAGCGGCGACAAGCTGCTCGGCGGCCCCCAGGCCGGAATCATCGCCGGAAGCCGCGAGCTCGTCGAGCGGATGCGACGCAATCCCTTGAAACGCGCCTTGCGCGTCGACAAGATCACGATCGCCGCCCTGGTCGAAGTGCTCAAGCTGTACCGTGATCCGCAGCGGCTGCCGGAGCGATTGCCCCTGCTCGCCGACCTGACTCGCCCAGCAGCGGAAATTCGCGCACTCGGCGAAGCCTTGCTCGAAGACGTTGGCGAAGCGCTTGGGCCCGGCGTCGAAGTGTCGCTGGTCGCCTGCCAGAGCCAGATCGGCAGCGGCGCACTGCCGCTGGAGCAGCTCGCGAGCAGCGCCTTGCGCCTTGCGCCGGCCGCCGCGAAAGGCGCAAGGGACGCTGCGCTCAGGCGCCTTGCCCGGGAGTTGCGCGGGCTGCCCCGGCCGGTGATCGGCAGGATCCACGACGGCTGCGTATTGCTCGACTTGCGCTGCCTGCGCGATACGCAGCGGTTCCTCGCGCAATTGCGCGAGGCAGGGCGGCGCTGCTCGGGCTCAGGTCGCGAGGCTGGTATTGTCGAGGCCGACTCCAAGGCGAAAGCTCAGCAGTGCTAGCAGCGCGGCTGCCATCATCATCAGCAGCAGCGGGTACGCGGTTCCGTCGAAAACCGCCGCAACGAGCTGCGCAGCGAGCGCCGAGACCGCCATCTGCAGGAACCCCGTCAGTCCCGACGCGCTTCCTGCCAGGTGCGGGAAGGCATTGATCGCCGAAGCCTGGGCGCTTGGCAAGGTGATGCCGTTGCCCAGCACCGTAAGCGCCACCGGGCCAAACAGCGCCAGCGGATGACGCAGGCCGACTGCCTGCAAGGCCACCGCGATGCCGATGCCGATGATCGCGATGCAGATGCCGAGCAGCATCAGCCGGTCGATATGCACGACCGTGCCGAACTTCCTGGCGATGTAGTTGCCGACCATGAAGCCGCTCGGCAAGAGGATGAAATAGTAGCCGTACTCGTTGGCCGGCCTGCCCATCACCGTGACGACGATTTCCGGCCCTGCCGAAATGAACGAGAAGAACACGACCGAGACGAAGGTTCCGCAGAGCGCGTAGCCGCTGAACACCCGGGACGAGAGCAATTCGGCAAAAGTCCGCGCCATCGAGCCGATTCCCTCGAAAGGAACCGGCTGGCGCAAGGTCTCCGGCAGGCTCCACGCGATCATCAGTAACACGGCCAGGCTGAACAAGCCGATCGCCGCGCCGATCGCCTGCCAGCCGAACAGCACGAGCAGTTCGCCGCCAAGCGCCGGAGAGAGCATCGGCACGACTCCCATCACCATGACGAGGGTGGCGATGGCCCGGGCCGACTGTTCGGCGCTGTGGACGTCGCGGATGATCGCCCGTGCCAGCACCAGCCCCACCGCAGCGCCAAAGGCCTGGACGAAACGGCCAAGGATCAGGATCTCGATGCTGCTGGCGACGGTGCACAGTATCGAGCCGAGGCAGGTGACCGCGAGCCCGAGCATGATGATCGGCCGGCGCCCGTACTTGTCTGACAGCGGGCCATAGGTCAAGGTGCCGAGGGCGATGGCCGCCATCGACAGGCTCAAGGTCAACTGGGCAACCTCGGTGCTGACGGCAAAGTCCTGCCGGATCGCCGGCAGCGCCGGCAACAGGATCTGCGTCGCCGAAGGCCCGAGCGCGGCGGTGGCCGCGAGCAGGACGATCAGCCGCTTGGACAAGCTCGTGCGGTTGTTCACCGGGATGCCGTGAATGTTGTTGCGAGATTCGCCGATCAGTCTTCGGCGAGAAGTTCCGGGCCGTTTTCCATGGGCCGGGCGCCGTTGGAGAGGATCACGCTCGAGCCGCGCAAGATCGAGCGTTGCGCCTTGCTCAGCTCGATTCCGGGCCCGAAGGCGTGGAAGTGGAAGGCGCGGCTGGCCTCGGCTACCTCTGCGGCGGGCGCAGTATAGCACGACAGCGCCTCTCCCGAGCGCGTTCGCAGGCAGATGGCGCCGTCGTTGCCGATTTCGAGCGGCAGTCCGTTTGCGTGTTCGCGAAAGCGCGGCGAGGCGCGCAGGATCTTCGCGAGCTGCCTTGCCAATTTGCCGTCGGCAGCCCGCAGGCTGACCGGCAGCGAGGCGCCGAGCCGGCGCAAGATGCCAGGATCGTCGCGCAAGGCGAGGGCGAACTCGTCGAGGGCCGCCTCGTGCCGGCCAAGCCGCCAGGAACTGTCGCCCATTCGTGCCGCGATCCGGGCGCGCAGCAGCGCCTCGTGTACGGGGAGCAGCGCAAGAGCGCGCTTGCCGTGTTCGAGCACGCGCCCGGGCTGCCCGGCGACCGCTGCGGCTT
Source organism: Gammaproteobacteria bacterium (assembly GCA_007571115.1). Classification (GTDB taxonomy): domain Bacteria; phylum Pseudomonadota; class Gammaproteobacteria; order Pseudomonadales; family Pseudohongiellaceae; genus UBA9145. The sequence continues at coordinate 4,645 of RKSA01000234.1, read as the reverse complement.
CGGCGTGCCAGGCGTGGTAGTAGCCGGTGTTAAGCTGAAACGCACCTGCCTCCCGGGCCTGCTCGAGGGCTTGGCGAACGACTCCCGGGCCAATCATCCGCACCAGCTCGGGCTCGAGCCATTCGGGAACGTGTACGTCGAGGGGCGCATAGGGTCGCAGCCGGTTGAGCAGAATTTCGGGCCGCGTGAACAGCGAGGCGGCAAAACGCTCCGAGCGCCAGGTGGAAAAGCGCAGCCCTGCGGACTCGACGCGGGCGCGTAGCAGGCCTGTCCAGCCATCGCTGGCGGCGTGCTCGAGATCGAGCTGGTATTGCAGGCGCTGGGCGATGGCGTGGACGAACGCTGCCAGGGCGTCTTTCTGGAAGTCGTCGGCGCTGTACGAGCCGTTGCGGTCGGGCTGGTTCAAAGCCGTCGCGGCGAGGGCTGCCGAGTCTTCGGCATAACCGGCGAGCAGCAGGAACGACGCGCTGACGATGTGATGTTCGGCGCGGTTCATGACGCTGATGATCGGTTGCTGGTATTCGCGCCAGACCAGCATCCGTTCGAGCGCGCTATGGGCTTCCCCGAAGCGCGCCTGGCCCATCGTCAGATAGAGCAGGGGGATCCACGGGTTGGCTACGCTGCCGGGGTTGAGGTTGCGCGTGGCACGGGCGAGATAGCTCTCCGCCTCGTCGATTTGCAGTAGCGACAGCGCGACTTCAGCAGCATTGGTCAAAGCGATGGTATCGGTGGAAACCGCTGCGAGCCGTTCGTCCTCGTCGATGGCCCGCTGGCAGAACTCCATCGAGTCGACGGGCGCCAGGCTCGCGAGCTCGACCGCGCACAGCGTGTTCCAGGCCCGTGCCCGGGCGAATTCGCTGTCGCTGTTTTCCAGCACGCTCCGCGCGCTCGCCCGGGCCTCGTCGTAGCGCTTCAGCTTCAGCAGCGGCCAGCCGCGAAACGACTCGATTTCCTGGCCATAGATCGAATTGATCCGGTCGAGATATTCGAGGGCGCGAAGCTGGTTGCCCATGATCTGATGGACGCTCGACAACTGGCTCAGGGTCAGGTAGTGCCATTGCAGATTGCCCGACTCGGCAGCCTCTTCGAGGCTTTGGTAGCTCGTCAGGCTTTCGGCCTGGTCGAGATGGAACAGCGCTCGCGCGAGATTGCCTTCCGCCTCGTAGAGCACTTCGGCATAGGCGAATTGCGCCGCTGGCGAATCGGGCTGCTCGCGAAGCCATTGCTCGCCAAGCTCCCGGGCCCTGACGTGCTCTTCGAGGGCCAGGGCATCACAGATCGCCAAGGCCCGGGGGTGGCTGATCCCGACGATGCCGAAGCACGTGGCCGGCCGGATGAACTCGACTGCGTCGAGCTCCGAACTCGCGCCGCCGTCCTGGGCGAGCGCCGCCGCGCTGGCGAGCAGGGCGCCGAGCAGCAGCGCTGCGATGCAGGGCTTGCGGCGTTGCGCCTCAGGCGAGCGTGCTCGCTGCGAGGCGCTCCATCGGTTCGCGCATGTTGTCATGGAACACCCGGTTCAGGTCGGCGACGCCAGGAGCGAGCTCGATGCGGTGGCCGAGCACTCGTGGCAGGAGCAGCTCGATGTCGTCGGCGCTGACGAAATTGCGCCCGCGCAGCGCTGCGGCGGCTTGCAAGGCTGGCAGCATCAACACCAGCGAGCGAGTCGAGTTGCCTTGCAGAACCCGCTCGTCGGCGCGCAGATTGCGCGACACATCGACCAGCGCCGCCTTGACCGCAGCGGCGATCTCGACTTCGCGATCGATCGCTGCGCGGCTCGCGAGCAGCTCGGAGCGGCGCAGGGCCGGGCCGCCATGGGCGCTGTCGCGGCGGCTGCGCCAGGTGTCGAGCACTTCGAGCTCGGCGCTCCGGTCGATATGCTGCATGTTGATCTTGAACAGGAAGCGGTCGAGCTGTGGCACTGGCAGCGGATACGTTCCCACCAGGTCGAGGGGGTTCTGCGTGGCGATGACGAAAAATAGCGCATCGAGGGGATGCGTGACGTTATCGACGGTGACCTGGCGCTCGCCCATCGCCTCGAGCATCGCTGCCTGCACCTTGGGCGAAGTGCGGTTGATCTCGTCGGCGAGCACCACGTGGGCAAAGATCGGGCCATGGCGGAAATGGAAGGCATTGCTGGCACTGTCGAAGACCGGCACTCCGGTCACGTCCGAAGGCAGCAGGTCGGGAGTGAACTGAATGCGGCGGAACGGCGCGATGACACGGTTTTCAGCATGGCCTTCGTCGTCGCCGATCGCTTCGCCAAGCGCCTTGGCCAGGGTCGTCTTGCCCGAGCCGGGAAAGTCCTCGAGCAGCACGTGGCCTCCGGCCGCAAGGGCGATGACGACCAGCTCGATCACGTCGTCGCGGCCGAGCACCTGGCTCGATACGGCATCGCGCAGCCGCGCCAGCACGTCGATGGCGCCGGCAAGGTTGAGCTGCGATTCTTCAGGAGTGTCGCTATCTGGCTGCTGTTCCGCGAGTTGCCGATCCATGCGTGGAAATTCCCAAAACTCGAAAGGCTATCTGGCGTGGCGCCAGGAAAAGGGGTTGAGCACCGCGAGCAGCCGTTTCCCGGCACCGATATTGTCGCGGATCTCGGTAGCGACGCGTTCGCGAATCGCTTGCCAGTCCGCGCCGTTCAGGCGCGGTGGACGGCTTCCCAATGCATGCGCCAGATGCCATGCGGTAAGCGTTTCGAGGGTTGGCGCGACCGTTGCTGCGCGGCGCGCGAACGCTTCGCGGCTTTCGCCGAAGCGGCGGCGCACGCCGACTGCAGCGAGGCGGTCGAGGGAGGCGCGGTAGCTGAGCCGGTGCTGCCCGGCAAGGCCTGCCCCCGCAGGAATCCACAGGCGGTAGCACTTGGTGGCATAGGCCGCCACGAGCAGCAGCGCGAGCAGGGCCGCCAGCATCTGCCAGACGAGCCGCCAGTCGATCGCCAGCCCCGCCCGCTGCTGCAGGAATTCCTCGAATGCCTGCTCGCCGCGCAGCATGTCGCCAAGCAGTTGCTGCAACTCGTTTTGCGGATCGGTGGTTGTGTCGACCAGGGTCTGCTGGGGCGCTGGGTCAATGATGACCCAGCCATAACCCTCGAAATGGATTTCCGGCCAGGCGTGGCCGTGCATCGCCTGGATCAGCAGCGCCGAGCCGCCGCCGCGGTTCTCGGCGGGGACTGCGTAGCCGATGCCGACCCGGGCCGGAATGCCGATGCTGCGCAGCAGGTAGGTCGAGGCGAAGGCGAAATGCGTGCAATAGCCGGTCAGATCGCCGAACAGGAACGAGGCTGCGGGATCCTCGGCCCAGGCGTGCTCGTTGGCCAGGCTGTAGATGCCGTTGCGGTCGAGGTATGCCTTGATTTCCCAGGCCTGGGCGAAGGCGTTGCTTGCGTATTGTGGGTTCAGGCCGCTGGTGATCTGCCGTGCCAGTTCGCCGTAGCGCGGGTCGTCGGGAAGGCGCAGGTATTCCTGCCGGATTTCCTCGGACCAGGCCGGATTGCCTGCCGGGGCATCGAACAGCACGTTCAGGTCGAATTGCGGAACCAGCGAGCGCGCCTCCCAGGTGCGCCTGAAGCGCAAGGGGTTGGGATTGGCGACGTCGTCGATCGCCACTGGCGTGTCGAGGCCGAAAGTCCGGTGTTGCGGAACGAGGGTGCCGATCTTGGCGCGAACGGGCTTGCGCCCCGTATCGCTGACCAGTTCGGCTGGCGGCGCTCCCGGGGTCTCGATCAGGTCCGGGTCGAGCCCGGGATGCGTCGCGACATCGAGCATTCGGCCATTGAATTCGGTATACGCCGACTCGCGAAAGTAGTAGACGCCGGAAGCGGGTTCGTAATCGTCGCGGAACACCACAACGGCGATCGGCGCCTGCTTGTTTGCGGTGTCGTTGTCGCTGTCGTGGAAGGGGTTTCGTCCTTGCGCGGAGCTGTTGCCAGTCAGGCCGAGGGAGTCGGTCATGCTTGGCGTCGGCAGGCCGAAGGTTCGCGCGTAGCCGATCAGGGTCAGGCAGAGCAGGGCGAAGATCGCGAAATGCCATGGCAGCCTGCGGCGGTTTTCCTCGGCGATCAGCAGTGCCGCAAGAAGCAGCACTGCGGCGCAGCCGAGCACGAGCAGCACGCTGGCAGGGTCGAGACCTCGCGCGAGGGCAAAATCGCCGAGCACGAACGGCCGGTGAATCATGCCGTTGCGATGCGCCGCGAGCACGACGACGAAACCGCTGGCAACCGCGAGCACTTCGAGCACGCCGCCGACACTCGCGCGCATCGCCAGCATGCGCAGAACCATGGTCAAGGCAAAGCTCGCGACGAACCATCGGATTGCTTCGGCGAGGTGGAACGCGGCGAAAGGGCCGAGCAGTCCGGCGACGAGCTCGCTGCCGACGATCAGGCGCCCGGCGAGCATTCCCAGCCAGGCGACTAGCGCTGCCGCAGGCAAGAGCACGGGAATGCGCAGCTCGCCGAGCAAAAGCAGGGCTTTTTGCCAATGGCCCGGAGCTTGCTCTGCGGCACTCGCCGCGCTCGAGCAGGCAGCCACGATGCAGGCCGCGAGGCAGCCGAGCAGCACCGCCGCCGAGCCGCTGCTCACCGTCAGCGACACGCTCAGCAGCCAGCCGCTGCCGGCAATGATGAGCGCCCGGGCGATCGTTGCCGGGC
>RKSA01000239.1 GCA_007571115.1 Gammaproteobacteria bacterium | reverse complement strand
AGCGCACCGGACATCGCCGCTGTTGCCTTGCCGCCCTGGCTCGAATGCGCTTCGTCGATGATGATGGCGAAGCGCCGCTCGTTCTGGCCGTCGATTTCATCGAGGATGAAAGGGAATTTCTGCACTGTGGAAATGATGATCTTCTTGCCGGTTTCGATGAAGCGCCTGAGGTCGCCGGACCCGCTGGCGTGACCCACGGTGGCGCGGACTTGCGCGAACTGGCCGATCGTTTCGTTGATCTGCCGGTCGAGGATGCGGCGGTCGGTGACGACGATGATGGCGTCGAAAAGCGCTGCGCCGCCTCGCTCGATGCCGATCAACTGGTGCGCGAGCCAGGCGATCGAGTTGCTCTTGCCGCTGCCTGCCGAGTGCTGGATGAGATAGCGCCTGCCAGCGCCGTGCTTGCGAGCATCGGCGAGCAGTTTTCGCACCACGTCGAGCTGGTGGTAGCGTGGCCAGACTTGCGATTTGCGGACCTCGCCCGTGCGCCGGTCCTTGCTGCGAACGATCTGGGCGAAGTTCTCGATGATGTCGGCGACTCCCTCGCGTCGCAGCACTTCGCACCATAGGTAGTCGGTCTTGATTCCGGCTTCGTTCGGCGGGTTGCCTGCGCCGTCGTTCCAACCGCGGTTGAATGGCAGGAACTGCGACTTCGCTCCGGTCAGATGCGTGCAGAAGCGCACCTCGTGCTCGTCGAGGGCGAAATGCGCGATGCAACGGCCGAGTTGGAACAGCGGCTCGCGGGGGCTGCGGTCTTTCTGGTATTGCTCGACGGCATCGGCGACGGTCTGCTTGGTGAGGCGGTTCTTCAGCTCGAAGGTGAACACTGGCAGGCCATTGATGAACAGCGCGATGTCGAGGGCGCGCCGCGTTTCGTCGCGGCTATAGCGGAGCTGGCGCGTGACCGTGAAGCGGTTCTGCGCGAAGCGCTCCTGGGCAGTTTCGTTGCCGGGCGATGGGGCGCCGTAGTAGAGGCGGAATTCGTGAGCGCCGTGGCGGAGGCCGTCGCGCAAGACCTCGATGGCGCCGCGCTTGCCGATCTCGCCTTGCAGGCGCGCGAGAAACTTGCGCCGCACCGGCCCGTCCTCGTCGAGTTGCAAGTGCTGCGCGGCATCGGGCTGGGTGAGCGCGAGGAAGCGCGTCAACTGGGCGAGGTCGAGGCAATGCTCGCGGTCGTAGTCGTGCCAGCTTCCGCGGCACCAGCCGACGCCTCCGTAGCAGGAGCTGGCCTCCTGCACCGAGCTGGCCGACGTTGTCGCTGCCGGCGGCTCGCAAGGGTCGCCGGTCAGGGCGACGCAGATCAGCCGTTCGAGGCCGGCCTCGGAAGTGTCGGTCGTGCTCACGCGAGCCTGCGACGTTCAGCGGCTTCAGCCCTGGGTTTCGCTCCGTCGCGGAGCGCTGCGCAAAGCGTCTTGCCGACGACGGGTTCGATGATGCTGTTCATGTTGCGAACGGTTTCCATGACAGGCGGCATGATGTCGCATTGATGCGTTGACGGCAAGCCCGCTGCCTGTGGCGCGGGGCAGGCGTCCTGGCCGGTCATTCCATGCCTGCCTGCCCGGCGCTGGCGAGGTCGCGAATCGAATCGGCAGGCTCGGCAACCGGGGGCTGCCGATTCTGCGGCAAACCCGCAGCCGCTTGGCGAACGTCGAGCTTGCCGGTAACAACATCGGCGATGAGGCGGGTTCGGTATTCGCGGAAGAGCTCGATTTGACGTTGAGCGTTAGCAACACTGTCGTTAATTCTTACTGACTCTTCATTGATGTGGCGGTTGATTGAGGTCTGCTCGGGGCTCGGGGGGAGGCACAAATAAATCAATTTGAAGTGTTCAGGCCGCAGGTTCCACATATCGGATGCGATGCCATAGGACCATCGTTGCGCTTCACATGCAAATGCTGGTGCTCGTAACAGATGGTGCAGATAGCGCGAGTGCGCAGTGTCCCGAGGCCGCTGTACAACGTAAGCTGGGCTAACGATGCCTTTGTGTTTCGACACGCCGATCGCCCCTTGCCACGCCCGCATCTTGTTGTAGGCAACATCGTTCGGTTCAACCAGCTTATAGGCGGATTTGTCACGTCGTGAGACATCTTTCTTTGAGCTATCCTCCAGCAACTCCTTTTGCCGGATGACACCTTCAGAGATAGTAACCGAGAGCATCTGCTGTTTGGGATGCCCGCAGTTATTCACCTCGAAAAGCGTGGACCGGCTTGGCAGGATTTCCCAATGCGTCGGCACCTCCCCCAGCCACTCGACGCCGGAATCCTTGTACTCCGGGTAGGGTTTGCCGGTGCGAACGTCGATGCGGCCTGTGACGGCTTCATCGATCAGCACTTGCTTTTGCTCCCCGAGCAGCTCGATCAGCCGCTGCCGGGAACGGATGTACCGGTCGATGCTCTCGGTGACATGGTCGAGGTAGCGGGCGATGGCGGCTTGTTCGGGTGGGGTTGGAACGGCAACTTCGATTGCCGCTAACTTTGCTTCAGCGATGGCGGGATAGGCTATACCTACCGAATTGGCCGTGATCCAATCAGTGAAAGGCTTGCTCTGGCACCAATAGCTGACATGTCTCGAGTCGGTGTGGCGTTTTGGTGTAAGAACGGCGAAGCCAGTCGATGCGATTATGTCGGCGTCCACATGCCAAACTGCCTTCAAGTAAGTTCTTACCGTAGAGATAATCGTATCGCCCGCTTTCGCGATGCGCCTTGCCCGGCTCGGTGATTTGCCAAACTGAATCCGCTGCGCCTGTGCAGCAAGATATCCAGTACCGACAGAGCCAATGTCCAAGTATGCGAACGTGTGGCTGGGGTCGGTGTCTTCTGGGAGTGTAGATCGATTCAACTCCAACCATTGCTTGAGCCGCTGCACCTCCCAATGCGC
>RKSA01000126.1 GCA_007571115.1 Gammaproteobacteria bacterium | reverse complement strand
CAGCTTGCCTTGCTCAGCGGCAAGCACGACTGGCTGCGCGCGGCGGCGATCAACGAGCCTCGCGGCAACGACGTGCTGGTAGGCGCCTTGCATTGCCAGCCGAAGGAATCCGCCAGCCTCGGCGGAGTGATTTTCTTCAACAATGTCGGCTATCTCGGCATGTGCGGCCACGGCACGATCGGCCTTGCGGTGACGCTCGCCTTTCTTGGCCGGATCGAGCGAGGGTCGTATCGCCTCGAAACTCCCGCTGGCGAGGTGTCGGTGACATTGCACGATGCCAACCGCGTGACCGTAACGAATGTGGCGAGTTTCCGCGCTCGCCGCGAGCTGAAGCTGCGCACTCCGGAATTCGGCGAGCTGAGCGGCGACATCGCCTGGGGAGGCAACTGGTTCTTCCTCGTCTCGGACCACGGCCAGCGGCTCGAATACGACAACGTCGCAAGGCTCGGCGACTTCGCCCGGGTGGTTCGGCGGGAACTCGACGGCCAAGGCGTGCGGGGGCCGCACGGCGAGCTGATCGATCACGTCGAATTGTTCGGCGCCGCTTCGGCGCGATCAGGCGCGGACAGCCGCAATTTCGTCTATTGCCCGGGCGGTGCCTACGACCGCTCGCCCTGCGGGACCGGGGTCAGCGCCAAGATGGCGTGCCTGATCGAGGATGGCGCGCTGGCGCCAGGCGATGTCTGGCGACAGGAAAGCATCACTGGCTCGGTCTTCGAGGCCCGGGCGAGCTTGCAGGGCGAACGGATCATCCCCGAAATCACTGGAACCGCCTACATCACCGGGCAGGGCAAGCTGTGGATCGACCCCAAGGATCCATTCCGTTACGGAATCGGCAATTCTGCCGAAGCGAATTTCGGCCCGGCAGACAGCGAGGCAGCGTTATAACAAGCCATGAACCACGAAACCGATTCCCAGCAAAGCGACTCTCAACAAACCGACTCTCAACAAACCGGCTCTCAACAAACCGACTTTCAGCAAACCAGTTCGGGGCAAGCCGATTCCCGGCGAACCCGCGATGACGACCGGTCGCTGGTCGTGGTGATCGGCGCCGGCGCCATTGGCACATCGATCGCCTGCCGGCTGATCCGCGAGCACGAACGCGTGCTGCTAGTCGATCCGCTCGCTCCCGGGAACGGCACTTCCTTCGGCAATGCCGGCCACATATCGACCGAATCGATTTTCCCGCTCGCCTCGCCAGCAACGATTCGCGATGTGCCCAAGCTCATGTTCGGCAAGAACGCTCCCTTGCACCTGCGCCGCGAATACTTCTGGCAAATCGCCCCGTGGCTGCTGCGGTTCGCCTGGGCCTCGCGGCCTTCGCGCTTCCGTGCCGGAGTCAAGGCGATGCAATCCCTGCTGGCGCGAGCGCGTGATGCCATGGAGGAGCTTTGCGCAGACGAAAGGCTTGCCGAGCTTTTGCATACCCGGGGCCACATGGTATTGGCCGAATCGAAACGGTCATGGCGTGAACTCGAGAACCGGCGCCGCCTGCTCGAACGCCACGGCATCGAGTCGATCTGGCTCGATGCCGTGGACACCATGGCGCACGCACCCTTCCTGCGAGAGGATTTCACCGGCGCCCTGTTCTTTCCCAACAGCGGCCACATTGGCGATCCGCACGGGCTTTGTGCGCGGCTGCACGAGCGCTTCGCCGATGCTGGCGGCGAATCGCTACGCTCGCGAATCCACAGCATCGAGCCGCTCGATGCCGGCGGCTTCGTCTTGACTGGCAGTTCGGGCAAGGTCGCGGCGCGCAAGCTCGTGCTTGCCGCTGGCGCCTGGTCAGCGCCGCTGGCTCGTCAACTGGGCCTTGTCATGCCCCTCGAGACCGAGCGCGGCTATCACCTTACCGCCACCGGAGTCGGCTCGATCAGCGGCGTTCCTGTCGAGTCCCAAGACCGGAAAACGATCATGACGCCGATGGACATGGGCTTGCGAATCACCGGATTCGTCGAGTTCGGCGGACTCGATCTGCCCGGAAACCCGCAGCGCTGGGCGGAGTTGCGCCGCCATTTCGGCGAACTCGCGCCAGCGGTGCAAGCCGAAAGCTTCCGCGAATGGATGGGTTTCCGCCCTTCCCTGCCGGACCATCTGCCCGTGATCGGCGAGGCGCCAGCGAACCCGGATGCGATCTGCGCGTTTGGCCACCAGCATCTTGGCCTGACCTTGTCGGCAGTGACTGCGGAAATCGTTGCTGATCTTGCCGCCGGGCGCAAAACCCCGATCGATTTGACGCCGTTCCGCCCCGACCGGTTCTGACTCGGCAGGCAGTGCCTGGCCGCAGCCACCGCCCGATCAGGATTCGCGCTCGGGCTCCTGGAATTCGACGTGAATTTCCAGCTCGACATCATCACCAACGCCGAAGCTGACGAACTTGTCGAGGCCGAAGGCCGAACGCTGGAAACGGGCGCTGGCGGAGAAGCCAAGGGTGTATCGGCGGGTGAGGAAGTTGTTGCCACCGCCGTGGAAATTGACTTCGAGCTGCACTGGAGCGGTCACGCCAAGCAAGGCAAGTTCGCCGTCGAAAATGAAGGAATCCTCATCGATGGCCTCGGAGAATCCGGTGGTCCGGTAGATCGCCTGGGGCCAGGTTTCGACATCGAACCATTCGGGGCCGCGCAACTGTTGCTCGAAATCGGGCAGATTGACATCGAGCGAGGCGATATCGACGATCACTTCGAGGCTCGAGTTCTCAATGTTTTCCGGGTCGAAATCGAGCGATGCGTCGAAATCGGTGAAACGGCCGACGAAGGTGGAAAAATCGAGGTGGCTGACTTTCCACAGCAGCGCGGCATGGTTCTTGTCCAAGACGTATTGCCCGGATCGCACTGCCGTGATCTCGGCCTCGAAACCGGGGGTCAGCAGGCGGTCGCAGGCACTCAGCGCA
>RKSA01000215.1 GCA_007571115.1 Gammaproteobacteria bacterium | reverse complement strand
TCGACCGCCGCGAGAGGCTCGGTCGCCGCTGCGGCGGGTTGCGCTGCGGCTTCGGCAGCGACGGACTCTGGCGCAGATTGTGCAGTCTCGCCAATCTTGCCGCCGACGCAATCTTGCCCGGCGAAGCAGACTTTGGCGATGGGGGCGAGATTTTCCTCGACCGGCTGGGCCGCGAGGGAAACCGCGCCGAGGCCCAGCAATGCGCAGGCGCTGAACAGAAGGACTGGCCTGAGGGCCGGGAGGAAACGGAAAGACTGACTATCTTTGGCTGGTTTCAACGAGCTGCTCCTTACACTGCATTAATTTACATTACATTTGTGCATGTGCGCATGTGTGGCACGTGTCGCGTGCGTCACGCGCGTCGAATATCGAAGGCGGGGATTGCAGGCAGATTGCCCGATCATGACCGCCCGGCGGCCCTTGGCAAAGCCCTCGCCTCCCCTCGAAAACCGGCTGGCATTATACCCGCAAACGATGTTCGCGTCACAAGTCATCGAGGACGGTTTCGAGGAAGCGTCTGGCGTTGTGCGCGGTGACGCGGCTGAACACCTAGGCGACCATTTGCTTGTCAATGGGGCTGGCGGCCTTGAACCCCTTGAGCTGGCTGCCGTCGCGGGATGTGGCTATGTGGCAAAGCCCATGGCCAGTCGGGTATATTGATGCGGCGGGGTTCGCAAGGGCTCGGTGAGGCAGATTCGCAGTGGAACGGGATCGATGAAGAAATGGCAAAAGCTTGACTGGCGGGATCCGTTTCTGCTCGAGGGGCAATTGACCGATGAGCAGCGGATGGTGCGCGATAGCGCAAGGAAATATGCTTCGGACCGGTTGCTGCCACGAGCACGGCAGGCGTTTCGCGACGAGAGCGCCGAGCTGGCGATTTTCCGCGAAATGGGCGAGCTGGGATTGCTTGGCGCCACGATTGACGGCTACGGCTGCCCGGGCGTCGACTCGATCTGTTACGGGCTCGTGGCGCGAGAGATCGAGCGAGTCGATTCGGGCTATCGCTCGATGATGAGCGTGCAAAGCTCGCTGGTGATGCATCCCATCCATGCCTATGGCAGCGAAGCGCAACGCCAGAACTATCTGCCCCGACTGGCGACCGGGGAACTGATCGGCTGCTTCGGCCTTACCGAGCCCGACCATGGCTCGGACCCTGAAGGCATGACGACGCGTGCCCGCCGGGTCGCTGGCGGCTATCGCCTGCGCGGCACGAAAATGTGGATCACCAACAGCCCCGTGGCCGACGTTTTCCTGGTCTGGGCCAAGACCGACGATGGCAAGATTCGCGGCTTCATTCTGGAAAAAGGCATGGAAGGGCTGAGCGCTCCGAAGATCGAGGGCAAGCTGGCCTTGCGCACCTCAGTCACTGGCGAGATTGTCATGGACGACGTGTTCGTCCCCGAACAGCAGATGCTGCCCGGCGCCGAAGGGCTCAAGGGGCCTTTCGGCTGCCTGAACAATGCGCGGTATGGCATCGCCTGGGGGACGCTCGGCGCTGCTGAAAGCTGCTGGCACGCGGCCCGGCAATACACCATCGATCGCCAGCAGTTCGGTCGTCCGCTGGCGGCGAATCAGCTCATCCAGCTCAAGCTCGCCGACATGCAGACGGAAATCGGCATCGCCCTGCAGGCATGCCTGCGCGCCGGGCAATTGCTCGATGCCGGCGAGATCGCGCCAGAGCTGATCTCGCTCATCAAGCGAAATTCCTGTGGCAAGTCGCTGGAAATCGCGCGCAAGGCGAGAGACATGCTAGGCGGCAATGGCATTTCCGATGAATATCCGGTGATGCGGCACATGGTCAACCTCGAAGTGGTCAACACCTACGAGGGCACTCATGACATCCATGCGCTGATTCTGGGCCGGTGCCAGACAGGCCTTGCCGCTTTCTGACCTGGGAAACCTGAGCACGGCACGGTCCTCGCTGCCAATTCGTGATCGCCTCGCTGGGCGCGGCGAGAAGCCCTTCCCGCAAGAAATCGTTGCCGATCTCGGTGGCTTCCGCCTGAGCCGGTCGCGACGCAAAACTTTTTCGCAAAATGATGCTATTCGCGGAAACCCGTCTAAGTTTTCCCCGGTGCTCGCGAGCCTGAGTTCGATCAGGAACGGGCGAGCCGTTACGCAATTGCAAATGCAGCCAAAGAGCCCCGGTTCCGGCGGCTGCACCGGGGTGGCAAGCGAGCATGACGATCAAAAGTTGGCCGGCGAAGGAGCGGCCGCGAGAGAGGCTGTTCGAACTGGGGGCGAGGAACCTCAGCGACGCCGAGCTGCTGGCATTGCTGCTCGGCAGTGGTGGCGCGGGCAAGTCCGCCATCGACCTTGCGCGCGAGTTGCTGACCCGGTTCGATGGCTTGGCCGGTGTGTTGGCAACGGACTTCAGGCAGGTCGCGAGAGTGCCGGGAATAGGCCCCGCCAAGGCCGCCAGCCTTGCGGCGATGCGCGAACTCGGCCACCGGCAATTGTACGCCGAGGTGCGGGACCGGGATGTGCTAAATTGTTCCGAAGCCACCAGGGAGTATCTGCGCGCTCGCTTTCGCTATTGCAAGAGCGAGATTTTCAGCTGCATTTTCCTCACCAACCAGCACCACATCCTGCGGCTCGACGAGCTGTTCCAGGGGACGATCGACGGTGCAGCGGTCTATCCGCGCGAAGTGGTCGAGCGCTGCCTCGCCTACAACGCCGCTGCGGTGATTCTCGCGCATAACCACCCTTCGGGTGTCGCCGAACCCAGCCAGGCCGATGTCGTCATCACTCGCAAGTTGCGGATTGCACTGGAAACGATCGACGTGCGCGTGCTCGATCACCTGATCGTCGGCAGCGATCAGGTCGTCTCGCTTGCTGAACGAGGATTGATGTAGTGGCCGCGCAACAGAGGCGGGAACGGCTCTGCGCCGTTCCC
>RKSA01000206.1 GCA_007571115.1 Gammaproteobacteria bacterium | reverse complement strand
CATCAATGCGCCAGGGTCGTCGGCCTTCTTCACGACGGGGTGTTTCGAGAAGGCTTCGAGCGCTGGCCCCGTCGCGGCCCAGACGAAGTCCGGGCCGCGGATTCCCGCGTCCCAGAAATCCCGTAGCTTGCGCGTGATGTTCTCGCGCATCTCGGCGAGCACTGCGGCGTCCCAGCCGGGGCGGGCCGGGGGGCGTTTGCGGCAGACGAGCCACACCGAAGACGCCAGCGCAGCCGAGGCTAGCGAGCGTTGCCGGTTCTGCATTTCGGTCTGGATCGGCCAGGAGCCGACAACGACGAAGCCGGCTCGGATCAGTGCGGCGGCCAGAGTTTCCCAGGCGTCGGGGGACTTGTGGCCGAACACGACGACCAGCCGCCCGGTTTCGTGCAAGGCCTCGTGGCAGGCCGCAAAGGCTTGGGCCATGCCGTTCTCGTAGGTTTGCTTCGACAGCGCCTTGTCGCCGCCGAAGCGGCTGGCGTCGTCGATCAGTTCTCCGTTGGCGGCATCATCGTCCCATTTCGGCCCGAGCGGTTCGGCGAACACGGGGTCGGCGTCGGGCACGGTGCCATGGAGCACGCGGCGCAGCCAGACGTGGAAGAAATCCATCAGGTCGGAGTAGGGGATCGCGTCGTAGTACGGAGGGTCGGTGATGACTAGATCCATGTTGCCGGATTGCACGTCGATCGCGCTTTGCGACAGAACCTTTGGCGTGACTGCCGAGTCCATGGTCTTGCTGATGCGGTCGAGATAGCGCGCGATCCAATCCGTCATTCCAGGAAACCCGCCAGATTTGTCGGATAGCGGGTTAACCTCGCAATAGTCCCAGACGACAGGGAGCGCAAAGCGGGCAAATGTGTGCGAGAGAGTCTCTCTGCCGTTATGCCAAGAGCAGATTGCACTGCTGTAGTCGGCGAGCTTGCTCAGGATGCAGCACAGGTACACGGTCAATGTTTCTCGCCAATCGTCGGGCAGCCCGTCCGTTTCGCTGGCACAACGACGAATCTCTCGAACAAAAGTGCCCAAGGTGGCGAGCTGGCGGTTGGTGAACAGCTTGTCCCAGCGGTCAAGACCGTAATTCTCGACAGAAAACGCACGAGCCGCACCTGGTCCTTGGGTGGGCGTCGATTCAATAGGCAACCCAAACGGAATGTCGGCATAAATCGCGTCGATCTCGTCCTGGGTGACCTCGGCGGCGCGCAATTCCTCGTCTTCGGGAAGCCGATAGCCCTTGCCCCTCGGCCCATCGACAACGACGGCGGTCATGACGGCGCCGAGCCGGCCAGCCCGGCCTTCGAGGCGGATGTCCTCCATGCTCATGATCGTCTGGCAGCAAGGGCAGCGCGCGCCGCTGCGGCTCATCGTGCCGGCGCCGAGCCGCTTGTCGTGTTCGCGTTGCTGCGCCGCGTTGCCGCCGCTGCGGGGCGTGCCCGTCTCGACAGCGAAAACGACTCCCGTGCCATCCTCTTTCGGTGCCATCGTCAGCAAGACTCGCTTGCCGTCCTTCTTGCACAGCCAGCGAGTCTTGAGCAAGGGCAGCTCTGCCCGGCAGCCCTTGCAGCGCACGGTTCGCGCCCAAAGATATGCCACCGTCGGCTTCGCCAGCCAGCGGGGGTTTTGCGGGTTCTTCAAATAGGCCGCATCGAATTCCTCGTTCAAATGCCTGGCATCGGTCTCGCCGTTCGCGTCGGGGGCAAGCAATGCAGGCGATCGCTTGCGGAACGGGCGCCCGCCCGGCGCGAGGGGTTCGAATTCGGCATGGCAGGGATAGCGATTCGCGAGCGAGGCGCGAGCCCGAGCGAGCACGCGCCGGCCCCAGGCGCGAACCTGCCAGGCGAGGTCGGCCTGCAGCGGATCTTCGTCTTGCCAGGCATCGCCGATCACCGAGGGACCATCAGCGTCGCGAAGCCCAAGCGCGACGAGCTGCCGCCGCAGCGCCTCGCCCTTGAGCTCCTTGCCTTTGTGCCCGCCCTTGGCCTTGAGGAAGTCTTCCAGGAAAGCACGATCGGCCCGCGCGAATTTGGGCAAGGGCAGAGTCTTCCCGGCAAGCCGGTGCGGGTAGTCAAGCGTGCATTTGAGAATGAACCAGGCGACCGGATTGATGTCGATGGCGGTCGCCTCGCAGCCGAGCCGCATCGCTTCGAGCGGAATCGCGCCGCCGCCGGCGAAGGGATCGAGCACCTTGGGCGCCTTGCCGCCATGGGCTTCGCGAATCTTCTCGCGGAACCAGTCGAGCTCCGGGCCGTCTTCGCGCCCCCAATGCAGGATGCCGCCCCTCGTTTCGCTCTTGCGGCGTTCGACGCCCTGCCCTTCGCGCCGCTCGGTCTTGACGGCCTCGACGATCTTGCCGACGAGCTTGCGATAGATTTCGTCACGCTCCGCAGCATTGCCCGGGTCGGGCAGCAAGGTCGCGACAAGCGCCGCCCGGCAAGCCGCCAACGGCCGTCGCGCCGGCCACAGGTGCAAGGTCGAGATATGCCCATGCCGCACGTTCTTCTCATGCACCGAATCAAGCGAAGCCTGCTGCAACGGAAAGCCAACCTCGATCAGGCGGGTATCGTTTGGCTTCATGGCGTGGAAACCCGGGCTACCTCCAACGGGCTTCCTTCGCAACGAGAAGGCATTACATGCCTTTTTCTCTGGGCATCAGTGATCAATTGCAAGGCGTCGGTCTGGCCCTCAGCGCTGATGCGCCGGCTCTCCGTCTCTTGCCGAGCCTTCCAAGGGGCAGGCATCGGCCCAGCCACCGCACCTATGCCGCTCGCAACATATTTCAGGAGCATTTCGACCCCAGGAATCCTTATGTTTACGTTCACGTCCACCATTGCAAAATCCTCCTTTCCTCCATGTGCTGGCAGTGCTGTGGCTTCCGCCTCCACGAGAAGCATTGCCAGTCTAACCCGTCTTGCAATGCAAAGGCGATCATTCGTCTTCCTCCTTGGTGCTTGATGCCAGGAGATCGGATTTGGGGATTTGGACGCTTCCTCTATCCCTGACGAGCAGGCGGCTGAATGGGTCTTGGACCTTGACGAGGCAGGGCCTGGGCGTGGCGCAATCGAAAACGGCGTAGAGCCAGTAGCGGCCGCGGAGATTGCAGGCAGCGGCCCATTCGTTGTCGCTGATGTCCACGGCGCTGCTCCCGGTGCGGCCCTTGACCTCGATCGCGCGTTCCTGCGGCTGCTGTTGCGTGCCAGCGGGGCGGGTCGAGCGCAGGTCGAAGCCGGGCCAGTCGCCGAGCCCCGCAGCGCGTGCCAGCGCGGGCCGGGATACGTCCTGAACCGATGCGCCAGCCGCTTCCTCGTGGGCGCGGGCGACGTCCATGGCGATTCGTTCGACTTCGGCGTCTTGGCGGCGCCGCTCGTCGCGATCATCGGTCGGCACGACCAGGGCGAGGGCAATCATGGTGATTTCGCCGGGCTCGACCTGGGACGGCTCGGCTTCGAGCCCGTCGAGGCTGTGCCCCTTTTCGGCAGCGAGCTGGCGTTGCTGCTCTTTTACGTGCTCGATCTCCTCCCGCGCGTTGGAGTCGCCCTGTTTAGCGCTCTTGTAGATGCTCTTCCGTTTCTTCATCAACTCAGCGGTCTTGTGATCGTGGCCACGCTCGATCAATTTACGCCGTTCCGGCAGCGACTCCTCGATACGAGCGCGGTGTTCGGCGACCATGCCCGACATCTTCTCGTGCAGCCAGTTCTCCGCGCCGGGCAGCAAGCCGCTTGCCCGCATTGCCAAAGCGATGCTGCCGGGCGCGACATGGTCTGCGCCGCTTTGCAGAAGCAGATGCTCCGGAGGGCAGGGAGCGACCTTGCCATCGGCTTGCTGACTCATTCCGACGAGTTGGGTATCGACCGTTTCCAATGGATATCCCTGATCTTCCTGATCCTCGGTGCGGCGGCGGCGCACAACCGACAATTGCGCCAAGTGGAAGAGATAGGGCGCTTCGGCATGGGGGTCGGCGAAGATCGCGCCTCGCAGAGCTTCGTTGCTGTGGCGCCTCAAAAGCTCGTTGCAGAAGCAGTCGAACACCGGCTCGCCGGGGTGCATCCAGATCGAGTCGTCGCTTTCGGGCCGACGCACCGTCAAGCGGTTGCGCATTGCTTCGGGGTAGTCTTGCTTCGCGCCATGCAGTGGATCGGCAGCTCCTGGCTGCTCGGGGGCGAGCTCGAAAACGCCGTCGGGGTCTCCTTCGAGGCGCAGGCCAAGCAAGGGGCTTGCGGTCTCGACAAAGTGGCGCACATAGCCGGGCAGCAGGCGGCGATATTGCTCGCGTTCCATGGCCGAATTGATCTCGCCAAGGCGGCCACGCACGTCGCCTGCCCCATACAGGCCGCGCTCCCCTTCGGCCAGGGCGGTCACTCGTTCCGGGGTCAATTGACAGGTGAGCGCCGCGATGGCCTTGCTGGCGCCATCCTCGGTCGTAGCCTGTTCCAGGTAGTCCTTGAGCTGGCGGTTCTCGAACAAGCGGCCGACAACGTCGAACACCTTGTCGGAACTGAGCTGCTTGCGGATCGTTTCGAGCTTGTCGAGAAGGACTTGGAGAACCTTCCCCTCGCGAGTTTCCCCGGCAACGAGATTGACGATCACGACCGGGTCGTGGGCCTGCCCGTAGCGGTGGATTCGCCCCATTCGCTGTTCGAGCCGCGCCGGGTTCCAGGGCACATCGTAATTCGCCATGAGCCAGCAGAATTGCAAGTTGATGCCTTCGCCCGCCGCATCGGTCGCGATCAGGCAGTTCGCGCCTCCCTCGTCAGCCGGACGCCGGAACAGCTCGACCTGTGCCTCGCGTTCGCGATAGCCAAGCCCGCCATGGATCAGGGCAACCCGGCCCGTGAAGCCGAGACTTTCGAGGCGGCACACGAGAAACTCCGCAGTGTCGCGGTGCTCGGTGAAGACGATGAGCTTTTCGCGCTCGTAGCTCGGGTCGGTCATGACGGTGCGCAACTTTTCGAACTTCGAGTCCTCGCCGGCTTCGTCAAGGCGCCGCGCTTGCGCGAGCAGGGTTTCGACCTCGGCGCGTTCCTCTCTCAAGCTGACCAGGGAACTCGCGACGAACCCGGCAAGTGCCTTCTCCTCGAAAGATTCGCCCTGTTCCTTGCCGGCCTCATCGGTTGCGTCCTCGTCGGCGGTGTGGGATGCGAAAAAATCGGAAGTGCGCACAAGGCTTTTCTGGCTTCGTTCGAGTTCGTCGCCACGGCCTGCTTGAACGAGTTCGATGGCCTCGTCGAGGCGCCTGAGGCGCCGCTCGAACGAGCGCATCAAGGCATGGGTCGAGCTGGCGAGGCGACGCTGGAAAACGCTCATGGCAAGGTGCGCAGCAGAGCGGTTCACAGAGCGATTCAAGACACTTGCCTTGTTGTATGTCTCGGCGATGTATTGCGTTGTCGCTTCGTACAGCGCCTGCTCCGCCGGGCTCAGGGAATAGCTCAGGGTATCGCAGCGGCGTTGCGGATACAGGGCGCTGCCGTCGAAACGGACCATTTCCTCCTTGGTCCGGCGGATCATGTAGTGGTGGCGCTGCTCTTCCGGGAATTTCTCGAATGCCTCGAAGGTTGTCAGCACATCCGGCGCGAGCAGGCGCCATAGGCTGTAATAGGGAAAATTCTTGCCCATGTGGGGAGTCGCCGTCAGCAACAGGATGTTTGGCGCCGACCAGCCGAGCTGCCATCGGTCATCTTCGCTGGGCAATCCGGCGAGCGCCTCGGCGAGGCGGTAGCGATCAGTCTTGCGGATGCGAAAAATCTGCTCGCGGTCAGCCGCAAGCTTGTGGGCTTCGTCGAACACCACAAGATCGTATGGATTCGCTTCGCCCGAAGCGACGGCTTCGCGCATTCGCTTGAACATGCGCTCTCCAGCAAGCGTGTCGAGGCTGACGATGACACGATCGCTGCCAGGCCCGACGAACGGGTTTTTGGCACGGGCATCGGCGCCATGAACGATCCGGAACGGCAGGCGGAACAAGGTGCGCATTTCGCGTTCCCAGTTGCCCACGAGGCCCGCCGGAGGAACCACGAGAACGCGGCGCATGAGACGCCTCGCAAGCATTTCGCGAAGGTACAGCCCCGTCATGATCGTCTTTCCCGCGCCGGCATCGTCTGCCAGCAGGAAGCGCAACGGAGATTGCTTGAGCATCGATTCGTAGACGGCGATCCGTTGATGCGGCAACGGATCGATCGAGGAAATCTCGGTGGCGAAAGAGGGATTCGAGAGATAGCCGAATGAAAGCCGGGCCGCCTCGGCGACCGCCGCAACGGCCTGCGGCTTCGCCGCGAAGTCGAGGCTAGCCATCGGGGATGTCATTGCCTGGCTGCGGCACTGTTTCGTCTCGTGATGCATTGTCCGTGCAGGATGCCTCATGGGCGGTGGCGCATCAAGTGCCGTATCGCATTGGTCGTGTTTCGGGATTCTGCTGCGGAGGCAGCGAAAGCGCCCTCAACCCCCAAGTTGGTTCCTGCTGGCATCCGGAAAGATTGCATGACAGGGCCTGGAGGATGCGAGCAGTCATGCGAGCAGTCGCACGGTGAATCGTTCGTCAGCCTCGATGAGCTCGGGGTCGGTGTTGTTGTGCTCTTGCATTCCGCGGATGATCTTTCTCGGAACGCCCATTCCCATGTGCTCAAGATAGCCATAATCGCGCATTACGTCCTTCAAGAGCTGGTTGCGTGTGGAGCGCGCACCGACTCGCATGCGCTCGGGAGTGATTCCGTTCGGAAGCTTTCCGGGAGAAACGATCTCCAGCCGGTCCTCGTACACCGCCAGTTCGATATCCGTGTGAATCAAGAGATAGTCGCGGTGAATCAGTGCATTGACCACGGCCTCCCGAACCGCTTCATCCGGGTAGACCGGCTTTTCCCGACGGCTGCCGTCGCTTTCGAGGCAGGAAGTGGCTGGAGTGTTGCGCCGCACGAACTCCAGCGCCTGTCCGACCAGGCCCGACTCCAGCAAGGTCGCATCCTGGCCGTTGAGAGGCGTCATCGGGCCTCGCAGCGCCTTTCGCTCGCGGGCCGCATAGTCCTTTTCGGTTCCGGGGAAGGCCACAGCGTCGATGCCGGCCTGGGGCAGGAAACGCTTGGGAGTGTTCCCGAACAGCAACAGGCCCGAAAGCGTCACTCCCTGTTCCACCATGATTTCGGTGTTGACCAGCAGTGTTCGCCAGCCGTCCTCGTCATCGCTATCAGGGACTTCCTGCCGCCTTACTCGCTCGAAGTAGTCCTTGAGCCGACGATGATCCAAATCGCTCATTCTGGTGCCGGAAACAGGCATCAAATCGGCGCGGAACGCGCCACGCTGCTGGAAGAGGCGGCGCAATTCCTCGTGGGCCAGTTCCCGGCTCTCGGAGCCGACGCGCACATGATAGAAGTCCCGATTGTTGTGCCGACGTCGATGCACGTCGAAACCTCGAGCCACGCGAACGACAGCGACATCCTTGCCGGGCTGCACGTTCTTGACGATCTCGAAAAAGGGGATTGTGGCCGGCCTGATCTTGTCGCGGCACGCGGTCATCACCCATTCCTCCAAATCCGGTCTCGTCAGGCCAGCGATGCTTCCATCGTCTTCCACGCCAAGCAGCACCATGCCGCCATCGAGGTTCAGGAAAGCGACGAGTTCCCTGGCAAGCTCATGGTTTTGCAAGACATCGCGCTTGAACTCGACGCCGGAACTCTCGCCGTTCGCGATGATCTCGATCAATTCCGTCTTCGTCGTCATTTCAGAATCCGTACTTGGAGCGGCGCATTTCAAAGGCGTCCTTGCCACCTTCCAGCGTTTCCTCAACAAGCTCGCGAACTGGCCGCGAATCCAGGGAGCCCATGTGCTCGCGCGCGATCGTCGCTTTTTCGCCCGAAGCGGTGAGGCCGAGAATCAGTTCGGCGTCGCCGAGCACGGGGATGTTCGCGTTATGGGTCGAAAAGATGAATTGCCTGCGGCGCTTCTCGCGCCGCATGATCGGCACGATTCCCTCGGTGACGAAGCGGTTGTCAAGGTCGTCCTCGGGCTGGTCCACCACCAGAGGTGCCTGCAAGTCGAGCAGCAAGAGCAGCAATATGGCAGTTGCCTTCTGCCCCATGGAGAGTTCCTCCAACGATCGCCATTCCTCGGTTTCATCATCGGAGGCTATGTTGAGTCTGATTTCGGTCTCGGCGGGAAGCTCGAGTTCGTCGATTTTCATATGCGTGTCGAGGCCTGCTCCGGCGAGCCGCCCCGCTGTGCCTGCGGGCAGGCCGTAGGCCTTCATCAACGACTCCTTGCCCTTTCGGCAATGCTCCGAGAACTCGCGCAGGGATAGCATCGGCTCGTTGTTCAGGCGGTCAATGGCGTGCTTGAGGTATCCCCCCACCTGTTTTCTCAGGAAGTCCTCCAATGGACGGCGGTTCGACTCCATCGTCACTGCAACATCAACTTTCCCGCGCAGTTCCCTCGATACCTTTTTCGCGGCGTTCTCGATCACGCGAAATTCGCGCTGCTTGATTTCCTCCCATTCGAGCACTAGCTCGTAGCGGTGCGCTTCCTGGGTTTCCAAGTCGATTTCGACATGCCTCAAGCGTTCGTTAAGGGGCCGCAGTTTCTCGATTCGCTTGCGGATTCGAATGAACTCGGCGCCGTCGACGCTCGAGCGCTGGCTTTCGCGCAGCAGTCGATCATAGG
>RKSA01000249.1 GCA_007571115.1 Gammaproteobacteria bacterium | reverse complement strand
TCGGCAGCAAAGGCGATCAGTCCATGGTCGTGGCTATGGCTGACATTGAACGAGGCCCGATGCTCGCTGCCAGCAACTTTCGCGAAAGGCTTGCCGTGCGCACCAGTGCCAAAGGCGAGCGAACCATTGGCGCAATCGAGCCGCTGGCAAAGCACGGCGCGCAAGGCGGCGCGGCACCGCGCATAGCGTCGCCGCGCCGCCTCGGCGCCGAACCGCTTCCAGCGCGCCCGCTCGGCCTCGTCAAGCCAGCCCAGCGCAGCCTGGTCGAATTCCTTCCCGGTCGCAAGATCCACGTGCAGGACATCGACGCCAGCCAGCGAAACGAGCCAACGCCAGCAAACCGCTCCTCGCCGCGCACCCCCGCCCATCCCGCTCAGACCGGCGCGAGCCGGTCCACCTGGATCTGGTCGCTCGTCTTCATCGCTTGGGCAAGGTCGTAAGCCACTTGCATTCGATACCAGGTTCCCGCACCGCCACCAAATGCCTTGTCGAGGCGGATCGCCATCTCCAGGGAAATTCCCGACCGGCAATTCACGACGTTCGAGAGCTGTTTGCGGCTCACTCCGAGCTTGTGCGCAGCCTCGGTAACCGAGAGCCCCAAAGGCGCCAGGCAATCATGTCGCACGGATAGCCCTGGATGAGGCGGATTCTTCATCGGCATGCTCAAAACCCCTAGTGATAGTCAATCAAGTTTACATCTCGGACATCAGTCCCGTCGCATCGAAAAATGATGCGCCAGTTCGCCGAGATCCTGACAGACATAGGCCCGCCAGATCTCCAGTTAACGGATGCAAGCCGAAACCCGGAAGATCCATATCGCTTGGCTCGGCAGCTTCATCCAATCGCGCGAGAACTCGCTCGATCTTGCCAATCATCGTTGCTGCGATCTTTCTTCATTCTCCCTCTTCAAACAAGCGTTCAAGGCCCTTGTGACGAAAACCGAGAATCATGAGGAATCCCCTGGCTCGATGTTACATCGTACAGCGACGAAGAGGGATGTGTCAGCTCGCTGATTTTTGGTAAGAGGCCTCCAATAGGGGCCACAGGCACGCGGCGCCTCTGGCGCCGCTGGCGTCGCCGAAGCGGGGTGGGGAAATCTGCGTGAGCACCTGGTCGGTGAAGACGTATTCGGCAAGCATCGCTGGCACGAGCTCGTAGAGCTGGTCGATTCTCGACAATCCGCCGCCGAGCACGATCATCGCTGGGTCGAGCATGTTGATGATCGTCGCGAGGCATTGGGCGAGCTGCCGGGAATACGTTTCCAGGGAGCGGCTGGCGACCGCATCCCCTTGCGCAGCCAGCCGCGCGATTTCGGCGGGCTCGACCGAGGCGCCCCCCGCCTCGACATGGCTGCGCCGGAACCCGGCGCCGCATAGCACCGTCTCGATGCAGTTCCAGCGCCCGCAATGGCATTGGCGGTCCTCGGTGATCGAGGAGCGAACGTTGGCGGGAATGCAGTTGTGGCCCCATTCGCCGGCGATCTGGTTGGGGCCCGTTTGCAGTTTGCCGTCGATGACGATGCCGCCTCCCGTCCCCGTTCCGAGAATGACGCCAAAAACCGACCGGCAGCCGCGACCCGAGCCATGCAGCGCCTCGGACAGGGCGAAGCAGTTGGCGTCGTTCTCGATTCGTATCGAATGGCCAAGCCGTTGCTCGATGTCGCGTTGCAGCGGCTTGCCGTTGAAACACGTCGAATTCGAGTTCTTGATCGTTTCCCCGGGCAAGCGCAATGCTCCAGGGGTTCCGATGCCGACCGTCAACTGTCGCCCCTGCTGCAATTGCCCGATCACGCCACAGAGCGCCACCAGCACCTTTTCATACGAATGTCGCGGAGTCGGCACGCGGATCAGCTCCGAAACCTCGCCGTCGGCGGTCAGCACGATGCCTTCGATCTTGCTTCCGCCAACATCGACGCCGATTCGCAGTGCGCTTTCCACCATGGACTGTTCCGCTTGCCCGTCAATCTGCTGCGATATGCTCGATGACTGCCCTGGATGCCTGCTGGAAGGGCAGGTCGGCGCAAGCTTATCACAGGCGACTTTGGGCCGGCCTGCGCCGCCCTCGGCGAGAGTCGCGATTTTTCGCGATTTTGCTCAATATATGGTTTGACTTTGCAAATCGGACACTATATGTTGGGCGCGTTCGTCGTCAGACGTCGCTCGTGCTGGCAGCCGCCAGGCCTTGGCATGAACGTAAAGGCCGTCACGCAGAGACCGTCACGTAAAGACCGTCGAGGTTATCGAAAATGGTTCAATTGGCACCAGAAGGCGAGACCGGCGCAGACGGGAAGCTCGCCTTGACCCAGGCCGACCTGGCGAGGAAAAAGACCAAGCGCAAGAAAACCGCCAGCGAAAAGCTTCGCCTGGCAGGCGAAAAGCGTCGCCGCGAAGACGAAATTCGTGCTAGGCTTGCAGCCTTCGCCGAAGAGCTTGAGCGTGCCCGCGCCAATCACTCCCGCCTGCTTTGACCGCTAAGAGCGGACCGCCGTTGCCATTGTCGCCACTTGCCAGGGCAGGCAGAAGCAGGCGCATGAATGAATGAGGAAGTTGCAATGGAAAAGAAACGTTTTTTTGCTTTTTTGGCTGCGGGCATCGCGATGCAGTACCTGGCCTCCTCGCCGGCGCTTGCCCAGCAAGCCGCTGGCGCTGATTCGGCCGAGGTGATCGACACGATTTTCGTCATCGGCCAGCGCCGCGCCTACCAGGGCCTGTTCGGCAGCCAGGAAGTTCCTGGGGTCGTCCAGGAAGTCGATCTCGAATTGCTCCGCGAAGTTGGCGCACTCAACCTGAACGACGCCCTCGACCTGTCGGCCACGGTCGCGCGGCAGAACAATTTCGGCGGGCTCTGGAACAGCTTCGCGATCCGCGGTTTTGCCGGCGACGAAAACCTGCCGAGCGGATTTCTCGTCAACGGTTTCAACGCCGGGCGCGGC
>RKSA01000238.1 GCA_007571115.1 Gammaproteobacteria bacterium | reverse complement strand
CGGCGCTGGGAGCGCGATTTTCTCAAGCTCAATTGCGCGGCCCTGAGCGAATCGCTGCTCGAGGCGCAATTGTTCGGCCACGAGGCCGGAGCGTTCACCGGTGCGACCAGGCAGCGCCGCGGCCTGTTCGAGCGCGCCGACGAAGGCAGCCTGTTTCTCGACGAACTCGCCAACACGAGCATGGCGCTGCAGGAAAAGCTGCTGCGAGTCATCGAATACGGCGAGTTCGAGCGCCTTGGCGGCTCGCGGACCTTGCGCGTCGACGTGCGCCTGATCGCCGCGACCAACGAGGATCTTCCCGAGCTCGCAAGACGCGGCAAGTTCCGCAGCGACCTGCTCGACCGGCTCGCTTTCGACGTCATCACCTTGCCGCCATTGCGCGAGCGGCGCGAGGACATCCTGATCCTCGCCGAGCATTTCGCGGTCGGCATGGTCAAGGAACTCGGCGGCGAGTATTTTGCGGGATTCAGCAACAAGGTTCGTGGCGCCCTGCTCGACCACCCCTGGCCCGGTAATGTTCGCGAGCTGAAGAACGTCGTCGAAAGGGCCGTGTACCAGCACGGCGGCAAACTCGTCAGGAAACTCGTGTTCGACCCCTTCGCCTCGCCGTGGCGGCCGGTAGCCAAGTCGGCTGTGCCGCGCTCGGCGCCAGAGCCGGAGCCGACAGCCGCTGCGCTGCCGGGCGGCAAGATCGACTTTCGCCAGCGCGTGTGCGACTACGAAAGGAGGCTGCTGCGCGAGACCTTGCAGCGCAACCGCTTCAACCAGCGCAAGACCGCCGAGGCGCTGCAACTCAGCTACGACCAGTTGCGCGGCTACCTGCGCAAGTACGACCTGCGACCGCCTTAGCGCAGTGGCTCAATCATCGTGGTCGTCGAGCGGTTCGAAGACCAGTTCGGGGACCACGGCCTCCCAGTCTGTTTCGCAGTCGATGCGATCCTGATGCTCGGCTGGTGAATGCCTCCTTCCCCAGCGAACCACCGCGAAAACCGTCGCCTCGCGGCAGCGTTGCCCCGGTGGATGATCGAAACTTCTCGCCAGTCGGCCGATCTTGTTCCCGTTCGCGTCGCGTAGCCCCCACGAATCGCCGCGAGCGTACAATTGCAGCCGGTCGCCTGGCGCAAGCGCGGCGATATTCCGGTGCAGTGGCGCATCGGCGCCGAAGCTGCCTGCGAAACCCAGGTCGATATCGGCCAGATCAAGGCGCTGATGTTCGCTGCGCAGCGCCGCGAGCTCGTATTCGCCCGGAGGCTCGCCGACCCGGTTCGATTCGGGCGGAGCGGGCTCGGGCCAGCAGACCGAGTCGGCGCGGCTATTGCGCAGCGCGTCAAGAAACGGCTGGCTTTGGCCGGCAAGGCGGCACAGGGTGAGCGTTTGCCGCGCCCGGGTCATGGCGACGTAGTAGAGCCGCCGCTCGGCTTCGGCGTCCTGGTTGTGCCGCGCGCACTCCCAGCCGCCGTCGAGCACGACCAGATGATCGAATTCGAGCCCCTTGGCGCGATGCGCGGTGACGAGCAGCAAGCCGCGCTGGCGGCGTTGCGCCTCGCGGCCCCACTCGGCGAGCCATTCGCTGAAATGCGTAACGGGCATGACCTCGGCACCGGTTTCTTCGCCATAGTCCTCGATGGCATCGCGCAGGAGCTCGATCCACGGACCGGGCGCCTGCCTGCCGAGCCAGGCGCTGATTTCCGCGACATTGGCGCGTTTCGATGCGCCGTTTTCCAGCCAGTCGAGCAGTGCCTGGGTTTCGCGCAGGCGCCAGAAGCCGGAAAACTGCTCGTCGGCGAATTGCGACTCGATTCCGGCGCCTTCGCAGGCAGCCCTGACCGGCTGCAGCAGTTTCCACTTGCGCGCCACGACCGCACAGCGATTCCAGTCCCAGCCGGTGCCGGCGAGCTTGGCAAGGCGCCGCAATTCGGCGAGCGCAGCCTGCCCCTGGGCGAACTGGTTCTCGACTTCGAGCACCCGCACCCGGCCCCGCGCAACGGGGTCGAGCTGCTGCCAATCGCCGCCGGGTGGGTTTTTGCGCCGTGCAGGATCAATGCGGATGGAATGGTCGCGCTTCATCCGCTGCCTGGCCGGGGCGATGAGGGCATTGGCGGCGTCGATGATGTTGCGCGTCGAGCGGTAGTTGTCGACGAGAAAGCTCGGCTTGGCACGATAGTCGTCCTCGAAGCGGCGGATGTATTCCACCGAGGCGCCTTTGAAGGCATAGATGTTCTGGTCGTCGTCGCCCACCGCGAACAGGCTGAGCCTGCCGTGTTCCTCGGGGAGAGTCCTTCCGGCCAGCGCCGAGATCAAGCAGTATTCTTCCTCGCCGATGTCCTGGTATTCATCGACGAACAGCCAGCGAAACCCTGCCATGAGCTGGCGCCGGTGCTCGTCGAGTTCCTCTGGCGGAAGCTCCTTGCCTTGCAGCAGGGCGGTCGCCTCGCCCAGGATCTGCTTGAAGTAGCCGTTGTCGTCACGATCTTGCCTTGCCGCCTGGGCGCGGAAGCTCGCTCCGACGAGGCGCATGGCGAGGCTGTGGCAGGTCAGCACTGTCACGCCTCGGCAATCGTCGCCGACGAGCTCTTGCAGGCGGCGGCGGATGTCGGCTGCGGCGTGGCGGTTGTACGCCAGCGCAATGATGCTTTGCGGCCGCTCGCGTTGCACGCTGAGCAGCCAGGCGATCCGATGCACGAGCACCCGGGTCTTGCCCGAGCCGGGGCCGGCGAGCACGAGCATGTTGGTCTGCACCCGATCATCGGTGACGATCTTGCACTGAGTCCGGTTGCCGAGGTCTGTGACGATTTTCTGCCACATCGCCGGGGTCGTCTCGCGAGCGAGTTCCTTCTTGTCGCGATCAGGAAGCCAGCGTTGCAGGAACTGCTCCTTGCCCAGGGAAAAATAGTCCATCGCCAGCCGCTGCGCTTCGGCGATTTCGCCAAGCCCGCGTTGCGCGTATTCCTCCATGACGTGGATTTGCAGGACGCGGTCCTCGTAGTGC